>JAWUYI010000030.1:0-19525 GCA_034110885.1 Oleiphilaceae bacterium | reverse complement strand
AAGTTGTGCATCCACGAATTATTGCTGCGAACATGACGACGACCTATGAGCATCATATTAAAGCCCTTTCTTACCGAAGGCTCGTTTGGCAACCTAGCCAAGCTATCCATAAGCTCAGGAATAAACAAATTGATCTTTTTATCACTCGTGCAGATGCGTTGGGCAAGCCCTTCTTTGAGCGGCCCTAAATCGATACCACTAGGCTGATCTTTAAGCTTTTGAAGCGTAAGCGCTTGTTCATGCCCTGCTTGCTTACCATAAATCCCGGCCTGCAGACCAAAGTCTATTAGCATGTGCGGAGCGACCAAGGGTTTAAAAGCAATACCCTTTTCTTCTGAAAGCGACTTAGAGAGTCCAGTTAAAATTTCCCAGTCGTGCAAAGCACCCTCATCTTGAGGAAAGATGGCTGGGCTATATTTGGCATAATCGCGAATAGACAAACGCAAAAAAGCTAGGTCGTAGTGGTCGTGTTCCAAAGGCCCTGTCGACGGGAGTATATAATCTGCATGACGGGTCGTTTCATTAAGATAAATATCTAAAGAAACCATTAATTCAAGTTGTTCAAGCGCGCTGTCTAGTTTGCGGCCATTTGGCGACGAAAGCACCGGATTTCCCGCCAAGGTAAGGAGGGCTTTAATCTGGCCTTCCCCTTCTGTCATAATTTCTTCAGCTAAGGCAGTGCTTGGAAGCTCGCCCCCAAACTCAGGTAGCTTACTGATACGTGTGTGATAACGTGCAAAGTGACCAACGCCCGTTTCGCCCGGTTGAACATAACCCACTGCGGACGACGGAAACATTGCCCCACCCGGTTTATCTAGATTACCTGTAAGTATATTGATTATATGAATCAACCACTGACACAAAGTGCCGTGCTCCTGCACTGAAACACCCATACGCCCATAACACACCGCGCTATCAGCCTTTAAAAATCGGCTAATTTCGCCAAGCATATCTAGCTTGGAAACTCCCGTCATAGACTCTGCTAAATCTAGACTAAACGGCGCAACAAGCTCTTGAACTTGATCTAAGCCGACCACCATTTCGTTTAGCTTTCCGAGGCGAACTGCATCTCGATCAAAAATCTCGCGAACAAATGCGAGCAAAAAATACACATCACTGTTGGGCTTTATGAACAAATGCGTGTTCGCTATTTCGGCAGTTTCACTTCTCCGCGGATCTATTACGGTAAATGATCCTCCTCGAGTTTGAATCGCCTTAAGCCTCTTTTTCACATCAGGTACGGTCATCATACTTCCGTTGGACGCTATCGGGTTTGCGCCAATGATGAGCATGTGATCGGTACGGTCAATATCGGGAACTGGGACTAAAAACTGATGTCCAAACAAAAACAAGGCAGCAAAATGGTGCGGCAGTTGGTCGAGTGAAGTCGCTGAAAAATTACTCTTTGTATGCAGCGCTTTTCTAAGTAGACGACCATGCGTTAGGTTGCCGTAGTTATGAACGTTCGGGTTGCCAGCGTAAACAGCAACGCTATCATCGCCGGATTCAGCTTGAATAGCAGAAATTCGTTTAGCTATTTCCGAAAATGCTTCGTTCCATTCTATTTCCTGCCACGCGCCATCAACCTTCTTAATAGGCTTACGAAGGCGATCTGGGTCTTCATGTAAGTCCTTTAAGGCGATAGCTTTAGGGCAAATATGGCCGCGGCTAAGCGGGTCATTCTCATCACCCTTTATAGAAATAACCTCGTCTCCGTGGGTCTCGATTTTTAAGCCGCAGATGGCTTCACAAAGATGACAAGCGCGAAAATGAGTTTTAACATCATCCGCAGAAACAGGTGAACTACTTAACTGAGACATAAACTAAGCCGTTATTTTTATTTGTTTAAAACAGTGAATTACTGTGCCAATCAATGAGAGCAAGGTTCTTGGTTTGCTTCAACAAACTCCCGCGCTTCAGCGTGGTAAAGTTCATCAACAGGAACGAATCCTTTTTTATTGTCATCATAAGCACGAACATCGCCGCTGCCAATGTCATAGCACCATGCATGAACCTCTATCTTGCCTGTCGCCATGCGCGCGGCCACATGCGGATGTGTTGCTATGTGTTGCCGCTGCATAAGAACGTTTTCTTCAACAAGTCGATCTAAGATAAATTCGTCACTCTCTTCAGGGTAACGAGATAAAACGATTTGCTTAGCTGCAGATGCAAACGATAGCCACTGAGAAACATGCGGCAGGCTTTCTATACTTTCAGGGTTCATAACTCCGGCCATTGCACCACAGCCCGAGTGTCCGCATATAATAATGTGCTTGACGTTTAGTACCGCAACCGCATACTCGATAGAAGCAGTTACACCGCCCGTTTGGTTGCTATGCGGCGGCACAATATTCCCAGCATTACGAATGATAAATAACTCGCCGGGCTCTGTTTGAACCAATAGATTGGGGTCAATACGCGAGTCGGAACAAGTGATAAACAATGCTTCAGGGTGCTGCCCTTTCGAGAGTTTTTCGAATAAGTCACGCTTTTGGGCATGAACTTCTTGTTTAAATCGAACTATTCCAGACTTTATTTTGGGCATAGCCTTCCCTTTACGCAAACGAAACACCGTAACGAAACATCGCCGATATTTCTCAAAAAATTCTTTTTATTAAATACCCTTTCATACATTTTTATAGTCTAAACTAATAAGTGCTCAGGTTGTAATGCTTTCACGAAGCAGATTGCTCCAAGGAAGTTATTGAGCACGTATCGATACGAACCAATACATGAAGGAATATCAAATGAAAAAATTAATTCTCGGCGCTTTAATTGTTGCTGCACCAACTGTTGCTCTGGCTCACCCTGCGGGTTGTGGTTTGGGTACAGCTGTTATATTCAAAGCTCCTGGCTCTTGGGTAGAGCATGTGCTTGCTGCGACAACTAACGGTACTTCTGGAAACCAAACTTTCGGTATGACTTCAGGCACATTGGGCTGTGAAGCTGCTGGAGGCCCTTTGGCTTCAGGCGTTGACTACTTTATTGATGAGAACATCGATTTAATTGCAATGGAGTCAGCAACGGGTCAAGGCGAGACAATTGATGCGTTAGCAGAACTTATTGGTATCGAAGATGCTGATAAGCGTGCATTCCGTTTGTCGATGCAAACTAACTTTGACTCAATGTTCCCATCAGACGAGACTTCATCGGCACAAGTTTATGATGCAATCGTTGACATCATGAGCCACAACCCACGCTTGTCGAAATACCTAGCGTAAGGAACAGGGTTTAATCCCTATTATGGTTCAGTTTAGGCTCATTTAAACTCGACCATTTACGAGCGCGTATGGCTTCAAGCCTTCGCGCTCGTTTTAATATAAGTAAACAGTTTATAAAATAATAAACACAACACGGATGCCACGTTGCGTAGTCTCAGTTTTTCTCATCATTCAAGCGGAACGAACATGCGTGCCGTTACGTTATTTGTTTTGTCAGCATTAGGTTTAAGTTCAGCACCGACAAATGCAGAGGCTCCAGACAAAAAAATCGATAGCGAAATACAGCACCTTCAAGAGGTTGCGGAGAATCAGCAATGGAAGCATCTGCTGCACTATCATAAAGTTGGCTTGCTTCCAAAAGATGAAAGCCAAGCGGACGATCCTGACTTCTTCCTTGCGCCTCAAGGAAAGACCGACCCCTTCGCAGAACTCTCAGCAAGCATAAAGGCTTTTGCGGCAAGCAACCCAGATCATGAAGCAGTTCGCTGCAAGTACCCTGCGCGTTTTACATGGCTATCACAACAAGTGCCCGAACAAGTACACGGTGAATTGATTTGTCCAGAATTTGAGACTTGGCGCGATGAAATTGACGCGAAGGATCTAAGCCTGATTTTCCCTGCTGCCTATCTAAATAGCCCGTCTTCAATGTTTGGGCATACACTCATGCGGATAGACACCAATAAGCATAACAACCCCTTGCTCGCCTACAGCATTAACTATGCTGCCAACGCTGACCCAGACGACAATGAGCTCGTTTTTAGCTATAAAGGTTTAAGCGGAGGCTACCCAGGTGTGTTCTCTGTCCTTCCTTACTATCAGAAAGTAAAAGAATATAACTACTTGGAATCACGTGATGTATGGGAATACGACGTCGATATTACACCGAGTGAATTAGACCAATTTTTGCGCCACATCTGGGAAGTGAAAGACACCCACTTTGATTATTACTTTTTCACCGAGAACTGCTCTTATCACTTGCTGACACTCTTAGATGCATCAAGCGAGCGGTTTGACTTGGCAAGGCATTTCACAACAGACGTTATACCTGCAGATACTGTTCGTGTTCTTAAGCAAGAGGGCTTTTTGCAATCTGCAGAGTTTAGGCCTTCCATGCAAACAACAATGAAGCATCAACTAGCAAGCACAAATAAGGCACAACATAAATTTGCAGTTGATTTGTTAGAAGCGGACATCAAGGCGAAACAGTACATATCTGAAAGTACCCTAAGTAAAAAAGAAACTGCACAAAGCCTCGACCTCTCTGTTGCCTTAGCGAGATACAGAGCCAAGAAGGACAAAGACTCCACCAAGTTTTACAACCGGCGAAGCATTGAGCTGTTGTCCGAGCGTAGCAAAATTGATGTCGATCAGTCCTTTTCTGAAACACCAACACCAAAGACACGAGACGACGAAGGCCATTTGTCGCATAGAGGCATGGTGCGCGCGGGTCAGAACCAACGTGGAAATTATGCAGGCTTCGATCTCCGCATGGCGTATCATGATTTTCTCGACCCAACTCCCGGATATATTACAGGCGCACAGCTTGAAATTTTACACTTTAAATTCAATGCCTACGTATCAGATGAGAGCGTCGAGATCGAAGAGTTTAGAGCGATTGACATCGCATCGTTCTCTCCCAGAAGTGACTTCGTAAAACCAATATCGTGGTTTGTTTCTACCGGACTCGAACGTAACATTGGGCAACGCGATGAATTAATGCCTTATTTAAGGGCCGGACCGGGCCTCACTTATGGCAGCGATCAGTTAATAGACGGCGTGAATCTGCAAAGTTCAGTCGTGCTTTCGACTCGCCTTAATTTGGATAACGACATTAGCAAGGGCTATGCCTTTGCTTCGGGACCGAAATTACTGTTTCTCACTCAAGGCGAGACGATTAATTTACAAACGGAATGGAGCCGTCATTACAAGATTGCGGGCAACGATTTCGATCACCAGGATGCATTCATCGGCCTTGGCTTGAACACAGATAGTAAATACGGTGTGCGCGCGGGTATACGCTATCAAGAAGCTAAGGACGAAAACGAATCACATGTTTACGATACGTCTGGAGAACTTGGCTTCAGTGTCTATTTCTAGTTTCGATCCAGTCAAAGTCGCGTATTTTACTTTAAGCAGCAACATCAGAAAATACGTGCGCGCATTTCGGAAAGCGCCTGTTTCACTGTTTTTCCTTTTAAGCCTTAGCGGCTGCTCTAGCTTATCGACGCTATTATTCTATCCCCACCAAGGTCATTACATGACCCCAGAAAAACTCGGTGTCGAATACTCAACAATTGAACTTGAAACGCCCGATCATGAAACACTAATAAATTGGGTTCTTCACCCTGCTGAAAACGCTGAACCAAAAGCTCGTATATTTTATCTCCACGGAAATGGAGAGAATATAAGTACCCACGTCAACAATGTTGCATGGCTTACCTTGCAAGGTTTTGAGGTTTTCTTGCTAGACTACCGCGGCTACGGGTATTCGTCTGGCACGTCGACCCTGCGCACGGCAATGACAGACATCGCAACGGCGCATGATTGGCTTACCCAACAAAATCAAACACCTATCATCCTCTTCGGACAAAGCATGGGAGGCGCTCTAGCGATTGCCTATAGCAGCACTTATGCCGATTTACCTCCGCTAAAGCAGCCATTCGCCGCATTAATCGCCGAGTCGGCCCCAGCTAACTGGCCACAAGTAGCAAGAGAGGCGATGCGTCAGCATTGGCTCACATGGGTCTTGCAGGCGCCTGCCTCATTGATGCCTAGCGCTTATGACGCTGAGTCCCATATAACGGCGTTAAATGGGACACCCATTCTACTCATGCACAGTAAAAATGACCCTGTTGTCGGCTATCAGCATTTCGAACAATTAGTAGAAGCATCTGAAGACTTGAGTCCTAAAGTAAGAACGTATAGAACGAATGGCGGCCATACTCAGGGCTTAGCTTACCCACATGCACGAGAGACCTTTGTAGAGTTTGTGGAGGCGCACATACAAAGCGTAAAACCTTAGCCGCGCCAATCCCTCATCGCAGGAAGTTTGAATTGCGTGCCACTCTTTTCGAACACAACATCTAGCTCTCCTATTTCTAGTACTTCCAAGCCAGAAAAAACTTGGCCTTCGCGCAGATAAATATTATTAATCATGACGCGGCGCGCACTCGGCTCGTCGCTATAAATATGACTATTGAATACGAGTTTTGGGACGTTTGGCCTAGATTGCTCAGGCAGATTAAACAAGAATGGCGTATCTTTATATTCCGACTGAGTTATCGGCTTGGGCGCATTAGCACCACCAACCTCAGGCTCGTCAAACGGCTCATTCGCGACCACGACACGGGCCGATGTATTTGTTTTCAACTCAACATACCCTTGAGACGCAGCATCATCAAAGCCCTGCTCACGCTCCGAATCAGCTTGGCCTATAGCACTATTAACAGCCTTAACCTGCAAAGGCGCCTGAGTATCCGTCTTTTTCAGCACCACTGGCTGTGACAAAGGCTTTCCCTGGCTGGTCGCTGGAACTGCCGGCAAAGCAGAGACACTGTTAGCATCCGCTGAATTGTTTTGCTCTACTACCTGCTTAGAATAACTCGAAACAGAGCGCAAGGCGGCTTGGTCAATATCGTTCTGATCGATCTTCTGACGGAGATCCAACGCCTGGCCCTGCATGACACCTTGCTTCGAATGAACAGTACCGGTTCCATTGTCGACTCCATTAACGGAAGAGCTTAGGTTCACCCCTTCTGAATGAGACACACTTTTAACCGGACCCGACAAATGAATATATAAAAAAACTAAGGCATTCAGTCCCAGAACGATAACTAAGGCAAAAGGCCACCAAGGCTTGCCTTCTTTCTTTATGTAAAGCAGGGAGTTTTCTTGCCTGAAATTTGGCAAGTCATTTTGATTTCGCTCTTGCTCTGAGCGTTTTAATGCTTCAAGAATGTATGACATAAATTATGACCGCCCTAACAGGCGCGGCGCCGCTGACTGCAATAAATTGTTCATCTGAATAATCGTCATACTTCCTGCAATACCGTCAGGCACTAGGCCAACAGAACGCTGAAACTCCTTAACCTGCTGCTCTAAAGGCATACCCTTAAGCGCTGGGTTAATCTGACTCAAACCTTCACGTAACCAACTAGATTCATCTAACTGACCAGGCATCACGAGGCCAGACTTGTAGGGCGGCAAACTCCAAATCACGGAATATTCACCCAACCAATAACGGTCGATTTCATCTAAACTCACCCTGAACTGCTCGCCAGCATGAGCAACGACCGCTTGATCAGCTTCGATTTTCAAAAGCGCGACATATATCGTCTGACCATCCTCGTTAAACAAGGTCAAGATTGCGGGTCTGTCGATACGCAACAAACTCCGCCAGTTTCCTTGTTTGTGTAGACAACGCAGGCCATTCAATTCGGCAAAATCACACGCTAAACGAAAAGGCTCGCCGCTATAATTCATATTCCAAGACTCAAATACCGACTGATACGCTTTGTACTTTCCTTTAGCATCGCTTTTCCTAATACCCAGTAATAAAGTTTCACCGTGCAAACTGGTATCTGCAACGCCTTCAACTCGGCTGTTTAGTAAATTTGTATCAGGTGTTGGCGCTTCGACATAAGCAACCAAGGTGTCAGTAGAGGTAGAAAGTGCTTGGTGAAAGTCTTCAATATACGTGCTCTCAGAGCTTGGACTAGGCAAAGGATCAATACCGACGCTCGTCTCGGCAACCGAGGCTTGACTCAAATCGGTTTCCTGAGTTTGGCCCGTAATGTACGAGTCACTCAGCAAGCGTTGCGTGTTGGAGTCGCCTTGGGTCTCGTGGTACTCCATCGCAACAACGGGACTTACGGTTTCAAGCCAAGATTTCGACCATAAACCAAGTACAAAGAATAAGGAAATAGAACATACAGCACCAACAGACCAGCCTCCGTACTGCTTGAAAAAGCGAACAATACGAGAGTCTGATTCGCCTTGAATCTCATAATAGGCTTGTCGAATATGGTACGGCTCGACTTGCTCTGAATGAGACGCATAGGCACCTAGTAATGCCCGATCCGCCAAAAGATTGATTAGTCGTGGAATTCCTCCACTGTAACGGTACAGCTTTTTGATTGCAGCCGGGGCAAACAAGCGAGGTTTTCGCCCAGCAACCGCAAGACGGCAGGCTACATATGCGCCCACTTCGGCTCGATTTAAAGCATGCAAATGGTAACGCGCGGTCACCCTTTGAGCCAACTGACGAAGCTCCTGTTCGGCCAACATATCCCTGAGTTCGGGCTGCCCTAAAAGAATTATCTGAAGTAGTTTTTTCTCTGATGTTTCTAGATTGGTAAGCAGGCGTAGTTGCTCAAGGACATCGACCCGCAGATTTTGGGCCTCGTCGATAATAAGCACGGTATGCCGATCTCTAGCATGCGCATCAAGCAGGTATTTGTTAATAGCGTCGTTTAGTACCTTAATTGATGCAGATTCAGCATAAGGCACGCCGAACTCGTCACAAATTGATGCCAGCAACTCGCGTGCGGATAGTTTTGGATTAACGATATACGCCACGTCGGTATTCTTAGGAACTTGATTCAGAAAGCACCGACAGGTAGTTGTCTTCCCTGTACCTACCTCACCAGTCAGCACAACAAAGCCACCTTGGCCTCGGACACCATACAGCAAATGCGCCAAGGCTTCGCGGTGACGCTCACTCATGAAAAGGTAACGGGGGTCAGGCGCTATAGAAAATGGGGTTTCTCGCAGACCGAAGTATTCTAGGTACATTCAAACCTTATATTGAAAGCTTATTATATTGTTAACAAATATTAACCTTTTATAAGCACTCAAGCAATAACACTTAGCTTCGCCCTGTGACTCCTCACGCTCATTTTTAAATCCGCGATGCAAGTTTCAAGTGTATTGCTGATCTTTGCATGCGTATTGATCATTGCAAGCTTGGGCCAAGTAGCTCGCTCGCCTTGCAACATTAGTTCCGAAATGAAGTCTGAGCTAGGGTTAGACAGGATACTTGCATAGTGTTTAAGCTTGTAGTGGGGTGCAACTGTGATATCGCCCATGTAACGCTGCGACAGCACAGAATGCAATTGGCCAGACGCCTGACGAACAAGCTGTGAATCAGCATTACGTCTTAAATAATCAAACACCCCTTCCCCATGAAACTGCAACTCAGCTTTCAATGCTTGCATAGGCAACTGCCGCCAAGACGTGTGCTCCTTGTCTTTTTGGCCTGATTTCAAAAAAGGCACTACATGCGGGTTGGTTTGGCTTACTATTGAGAAATTCACATCATAAAGGTGCATGAGGCGCTCTATAGGTAAATCGGATACTACACTCCCGTCGACCCACCGAAGACCCGGCATGTAGGCAGCCATATGCCCATCCTTATCCTTCTTCTGTAACTTTACAGGGGGGAATATGGTTGGTACTGCGCAGGAGGCGAGAGCGGCACTCCACACCAACAAATAAGGTGATGTATATCCACTCAACAAACGCTCCTTTTGGTGATGTTGAACGGGGGAAACGGTAATATTGATGCTTCGACCTGTTCGCTCGAATGCTTCTTGCATTGTATAGTCACCAATAAAATTTCTGATCGTTTCCTTTAACTGTTGCTGGTCCATAAATCCACGACCAGACAATCCACTTGCGATACCAGCCCACTTCCAGGGTTTGAGGCTTAATTGCTCTGGGTCAAAAAGCTCAGGTAACTCGTCGTCGGTATGTGTACCCAGCGCTGCTGCGATAATGGAACCCGCGCTAGAGCCCGCAATCACTTGAGGCAAAAGATCTCTTTCCCACAATGCCTTTACCACACCAAGATGAAACGCACCTAGGGACGCACCTCCGCTCATTAACAAGGCGGGCCGCCCAAAACTTAATAAGATAGTTTTAAAAAAGTCGATTTTTTGAGCCGGAAGCATCGTCGACTTATGGTTATTACAAACATAAGTTAAGCATTCACAAACTTCGGCAACGTAGTCATCAATAAGATGCTTGGTACCAAGATAGCACTCTTGATAAAGTCGCGAGTCACCCATATTACCAAGGTCGTGATGCAAACCTTCACGGAGCGCGCGCGATAGATCCTCAATCTGCCCCGCTAGACGAAAATTCCGCAATTCGTGTAAACGCGCAGACAGCATTTCATGATTGTAGATATCCGAATATGGGTCAGACTTCCAGTGATCTTTCTTTTCAATATGGTCGAGGTTCTGAGCAATCTCTGCCCACTGCGTATACGAAGTGGCTTGTGCTAGAAATCCTTTAAGCTTTTTGACTTGATGATCATCTTTTTTAAACAAGTTCGAGCCCTTACAAATCAACTTGACGTAACTTAACTATAGCCAAGCAAAAAGGCGAAGAGTGTGCGATTAAGTAGGTTTGATGTGAAGGAATGTAAAATAGAATGGTGGGGTTAACAGTTTAGCGCCTTCCTAGAAGTCATCTAAGTCATAATCTTCGTCAGCAAAGGGATCATCGACGTCCCCATCCTTGATCAAAAATTCTCGATTCTGTAGGTAGGCATTTCGTATAAAGACATAACGGTCGCCGCCAGTAATAAGGTTCTCAGCTCCTAGCAAGTCAGCTCTTAGGTCAACAATTTTGTAGGCAAGTAACAAGTAGCGCTCGTCTTTGTTTAACTGTTCAATAGAGTCAAGCGGGTCTGCAAAGCGATCCACTGCACGACCAAATGCATCTCTGAATGTAGACGGTCCGACAAGCGGCAACACTAGATAATCACTATTTTCATAGCCCCAAACCGCCAGAGTTTGCCCAAAGTCTTCTTCGTTGTTACGCAAGCCGAAGTAAGTGGCGACATCAATGAAGCCTCCTAAGCCAACCGTTGTATTCCAAATCACGCGGTTCAAACTCACCACTGCGTTATGAAATTTCGCCTGTAGGATAGAGTTCGCTAGGGTTTCAACGTCATCAATATTATTGAAAAAGTTTGTCATTCCAACGTCTAAAAAATTGGGTACCGCAAAGTGATAGACCTCAGCCACAGGCTTCAAAAAATAACGATCTGCAAACTCATTAAACTCATACATCGAGCGGTTAAAGCCTTCGTAGGGGTCAACTTCGCTTTGGGCAGGTGCATTGGCGAGCGCAACGTTATGCGCTAAGGTCACGGCAACCAAAATCAACCAAGCAGAATATTCCCTTATCGCGGAGGCTTTTAACATTAGTCTGGCTTACCTTGTATGCTTTTTAACAATAACACTGCCGACCGAATAACCTGCCCCAAAGGAACAGATGACACCTAAGTCGCCATCGGTCATCCCAGCACGATGTTTGTGAAACGCAATGATCGAACCTGCCGAACTCGTATTAGCATATTCATCCAGAATAACAGGCGCTTCGATTTCAGTCGCAGGGCGTCCGAGAACCTTCTTAGCAATCAGTTGATTCATACTAAGATTGGCTTGATGAAGCCACATACATTTCAGTTGATCGGGCGACAGATCATTTTCGGATAAGTGCCCAACAATCATTTGAGCAACCATTGGCGTTACTTCTTTAAAAACTTTTCTACCTTGCTGCACGAACAGCTTGTCAGATTTTCCAACACCTTCTGGCGCGCACCGGTTCAAGAAACCAAAATTGTTACGGATATTGTTAGAATAACTCGTCGCAAGTTTCGCGCTGACCACCTCATAGTATGCGTCAACTGCCATTAGGTCTTGCCGCTCAACTAAGATAGCCGTACAGGCATCACCAAAAATAAAATGGCTATCTCGATCTCTAAAGTTCAAATGCGCCGAACAAATCTCAGGATTCAATACCAATACAGCCTTTGCCGTTCCTGCTTTTACTAGATCCAAGGCCGTTTGCAATGCAAACGTTGCAGAAGAACAAGCGACATTCATATCGAACGCGAATCCATCTATGCCTAAAGCTGCTTGCACCTCAACCGATATTGCGGGATACGCTCTTTGCAGGTTAGAGCATGCGACGATCACTGCATCGACATCTGCTGAAGTCTTATTTGCTTGCTGAAGTGCATCATTTGCAGCCGCGACAGACATCTCACAATGCACGCTCTGTTCTTCATTGGGGCGTTCTGGAATATTTGGAGCCATTCTCGAGGGGTCTAGCACGCCTACTTTATCGATTACATAGCGACTTTTGATGCCACTCGCCTTTTCAATAAACGCGACTGAAGACTCTTGAAGCGCTTCTAGTTCGCCACTCTCTATCGCGGTCGCGTTTTCTACATTGAAATTTCCAACATAGGTGTTGAAACTATGAACAAGCTCTTCATTTGAAATAGCCTGCTCAGGCGTAAATAAGCCCGTGCCTGTGATTGCTGCCTTAAACACTTGATTCCCCTTAAACGTGCAAGCTTCTAATCAATGTAAACAGAATGAGAAACCTATTGAACTTTAAAGTACTCAAAGCACTCGAAAGCCCCATTCTTCATAGTTTTTTTAACTGCGCATTTTCTAGGTTTATACCCTGCGCACCAACTGCCATTGCTTGTTAATTCTTTTCTCCGACACTGTCTCTGCAGTGCCTAGCTGTTGAGCAAACCATGATACGCGCTGCTCCTCCAATAACCAACGAAACTTTTCCAGTTCAACATCAAAAACACCTTGGGCGTCATGTTGAGAAAGGCGGGTCTCATACTGCCACCAGTCGTTAATCATCGCAACAGCACGACGTTCAAGAGCCTGTTCACGGGCCATCTTTTCATACCGTACAGAGCATGCCTTCAAGTAGCGCGGATAGTTCTTAAGACTCTCTAACGGCGTATGAGATAAAAAACCATCATAGATTAGATGAGATACCTGCGTTTTCAAGTCACTTACCGATAGAGCCACTGCCAAATTCAACTTACCTTTAAGGCATTTCATGACTTCATGGTGACTTCTCATTATGTCTACAACTAGCAGCGAAAATGACTCGCAACTATTTAAAAAGTCACCACGGCACTGCTCCCAACGCGCTTCAAACTCTTGCGGACTGCGAACAAGCTCGTCGCACCGAAAATGAACCGCGATTGCGGCCATTGTAAAGTCATCATAGAATGTTGAAGCTTTACCTATCGGCGAATAGTATAAGCCCATTTCTTTATAGCCAGAAACCGTCTTCGGTAGCATATCAATCTGCGACTGCAACCGATAACTCAAAAGTCTTGCGAAGCCCAGTCTTGAGAGCCTATGCGCCTGCAATTGGTCGTTACTAGTAGATTTTAATACGTAAGTGTTTTTATCCTCTAAAGACGGGTAGACCTGAAGCTTTATCCCCGCTTCGACCAGCTCTTGAGATTCAGGAAGTTCAAAATCCCATGCGCTTACTTTCTGATTCGCGGACACCTTTCCAGGACCAGAGGTTACAGGATTCTTTTCTAGATACGTATCTGCGTCTTGAACCAAACCGAGAAGGTCTCGACCCTGTGAAATCAGATTACCCTTATCATCTAGCACGCGAACATTGAGTCGCAAATGCGGGTCTAGAAGATCCAGATTCCAAGCGTCAAGCGGCACATCGACGCCCCGAAAATACTTAAGTTCTTTAGATAAAGCTTCAAGCAACGGTTCACTACTACTCTCTACTTTATCGTAGATCTTAGAAATCGTGTCGGGAACCGGAACAAAATGCTTTCTCATTGTTCGGGGGAGGTTCTTGATCAGTTGCACACATTTTTCTTTCAGTAAGCCGGGGACCAGCTTTTCTAGCCGCGTTGCGGTAACCTGTCGAATTGCGCGCGCTGGCACAGACAGTGTAACCCCATCCTCTAGCGCACCTGGGTTAAAGGCATAACTTAAGGGAAGCTTGATGCCGTTGTTTTCAAGTTCGTCTGGGTACATGTTTGGATCAAAATCACCCGAGGCGTCCTGTCTCAGGTTATTTATATCAAAAACCAAGGACTTCTTAGTTGGGTCGTCACTGCGTGCATACCATTTCTCAAAACTTGCTGAGCTTACGAGGTGAGATGGCAAAATCCCATCATAGAGCGCATACAAAGTGTCATCGTCTATCACGACATCTTTGCGCCTTGTGCGGTCTTCTATCTCCTCCAAGCGCTTGATCGTATCACGGTTATGCTTGATCGCCTTTACTTTGCCAGAGTAGCCATCTTCAACCAAACCACAGCGAATAAACACCTCCCGCGCAATCACTGGGTCGATAGAAGAAAAATTCACCAACCGTTTCGCAACGATCTCTAGTCCGTATAGCGTTACTTTCTCATACGCAAGAACCTGTCCACGCTTAGTTTGCCAATGCGGCTCACTCCACGACTTCTTAACCAAGTGCGGCGCTAGACCCTCTGCCCACTCCGGCTCAATACGGGCGTTGACACGCGCATAAACAAACTGAGTTTCAATCATTTCCGCAGAAACGATCCACTTGGCTTTATTTTTCGCCAACGCAGACCCTGGAAACATTTGGACTTTCTTGTTTCGACAAGCTAGATATTCTCTCTTCTCATCATGACGAGCAATGTTACTTAAAAAACCGCTCAAAAGCGCTTTATGCAACACTTCATAGTCTACGTCAGGAGTTGCCGATTCGGCTCTCGGAGCATGCGCCCATGATTTAGTTGCGAGCAGGAGTTGACGATGCAGCTCCCTCCACTCTCGCATCCGCATAAACGAAAGATAATTCTTTTGCGCAAACTTTTTAAGTTGACTACTACTGAGCGCTTGCCGCTGCTCTTCATAGGCATGAAAGACATTTAGGAAAGAGACAAAATCAGAATCCGTATCCTTGAACTGGCTATGAGCTTGATCAGCAGCCTGCTGCTTTTCTGTCGGACGTTCTCTAGGATCCTGAATTGCCAAAGCACTTGTGACGATTAACGCAGAGTCTAAACATCCTGTGCGACTCGCCTCAAATACCACTCTTGCCAATTTCGGATCAATTGGCACCTTGGCCAGCTCTCGACCAATAACCGTAAGTTTATTGGATTGATCAACTGCGCCTAGTTCAAACAAAAGCTTATAACCGTCATTCCATAACTTGCCTTCTGGCATGTCGATAAACGGAAAGCGTCGTACATCCCCTAAACCGGAATCTAGCATCTTAAGAACCACAGAAGCCAAGTTAGTCCGCAAAATTTCCGGGTCTGTGAATTCTGGCCGACTCACAAAGTCTTCTTCGCTATACAGCCGGTAACAGATGCCCTCTGCAACACGACCACACCGACCCTTTCTTTGGTTTGCGCTCGCCTGAGATATTGCTTCTATAGGCAAACGTTGAATCTTAGACCGCACGCTGTAGCGGGACACCCTTGCCACACCTGTATCGACAACATACCGAATACCAGGCACTGTGATTGAAGTTTCGGCCACGTTTGTTGCCAATACAATTCGTCTTCCAGAGTGCGAGCGAAATATTTTTGATTGCTCCTCATTACTGAGTCTCGCATAAAGCGGTGTCACTTCTGTATCACGCCAATCACAGTGACGCAGGTGCTGAGCAACTTCTCTAATTTCACGTTCGCCCGGAAGAAAAACGAGTACATCGCCGATCTGCCATTGTTTGCTGCGTTCATCGCTAATCAAGTTTTCGACCGCTTCTTCAACCTGACTGCCTAAGCTCGATCCCGATTCGCCATCATTTAATTGCGGTGGCAAATACTTCACATCAACAGAAAATGATCGGCCCTCAACACTCAGCACTGGCGCGTCATTAAAGTGACGGGAAAACCGTTCAACATCGATAGTTGCTGACGTAATAATGACTTTTAGATCTGGACGCTTTGGAAGCAGTGTCTTCAGGTAGCCTAGCAAGAAGTCGATATTCAAGCTGCGCTCATGCGCCTCATCAATAATGATTGCTTTGTATTTATTGAGATAAGGGTCGCGCTTAATTTCCGACAGCAATATGCCATCAGTCATCACTTTAACCAGAGACAAGGGACTCGTACTATCATTAAACCTAACCTGATAACCGACTAAATCACCAAGCTTACAATTTAGCTCATCCGCAATTCGGTTTGATACCGTTCTTGCAGCCAAACGCCTAGGCTGCGTGTGACCAATATAACCAAAGTCGGCTAAGCCCAGTTCGAGGCACGCCTTTGGTAGCTGCGTCGTCTTACCGGAGCCTGTTTCACCCGCCACCACCACGACTTGGTTTTCTAGAATTGCCGATTTAATATCTTCAATGCGCTGAGAAACAGGCAATGCTTCGGGGTATTTCAGAGTAAATGTGCTGCCTCTGCGTCGTTCAACTAAAGCTTGCGACGCTTGAATCACTTCTTCAATTTTCTCGAACTCTGCCGCTTGGCCTTCGGGTGAAATGGACGAGGCTTTGTTAAGGCGTTTGAGTAAGGCGTGTCGATCTCTAAGCATGCATGCTTCGATCTCGGTTTTTAGTTCTTCGAGACTTGTCATTATTCTCATTCTAAATGAATACGTTGGCGGAAAACTTGGAATAGATACAGTTACTTACACGATGAATATTGATTCACAAAAATTGTAGCCTATGCTAATTAGTTAGACACCTTTTGAGACGAGATACTCAACATGCGAACGATTGAAAATATTACCTACGACGAATTGGCCGTGGGCGATTATGCCACATTTACAAAGACTTTAACGGAAGACGAACTAGTTCTGTTCGCTGCTGCTTCGGGCGATGTTAATCCAGTCTCACTTGATCCTGAATTTGCAAGGAAAAGCACATACAAAGAACGCATCGGACATGGTATGTGGGCAGGCTCTTTGATTTCGGCAGCATTGTCAACCGTAATCCCTGGACCTGGCACGGTTCACTTAGAACAGAACCTAAAGTTCAAAAAAGAAGTGAGAATCGGCGACACCTTAACTGTCACTCTAACGGTCAAAGAAAAGCAGGAAAGACATCGAGTCCTAATCGACTGCAAGGTCGTGAATCAGAATAGCGAAGACATTGTTTTCGGAGAATCTCTCATCGTTGCGCCTGTAGACAAAGTATCGATGCACGAACCTACGCTTCCGAGAATAGAAATCGAAAGCTAATTTTACTCGGCCCATCAGGCCAAAAAAGAATAAAACAGCATGACCTCACGTATCGAACAAAAGCTCAAAACTCGCCGCATTATAATCGACTCGGCCTTCTCCCAACTTTCTGCAGAACAGAGCTTTTCCAATTTAGGCTTGCGTGAAGTCACTCGTACGGCAGGTCTAGCGCCAACTTCTTTCTATAGGCATTTTGATGACATGAACGACTTGGGTTTGGCCCTAGTCGAAGAATCTGGGCTCACGCTTAGGCAGATGATGAGAAAGGCTCGCAGCAGAATAGAACACCCAAATACTGCAATTGAAGTATCAGTCGAAACACTCGCCGAATTTCTCGACAATTATACAACGCATTTCAGATTACTCCTGCAAGAGCAAAGTGGAAATTCCCAAGCATTCAGGCATGCCGTCAGCAAAGAAATTGAATACTTTATATCCGAGCTAGAAGATTATTTAGAACAGAGAGCCAGAGAGATGGACCGCCCTACGCTAGACGCTTCGAATATCGCTGAAGCAATGGTCGCTATAGTCATTAACATGGCCATTAAGCTAATGGACGCCCCTAAAAATCAACGAGCAACGATCCAAACGCGAGCCAAACTTCAACTAAGGCTAGTCATGGTTGGCGGGCTTAAAAGCGTGTCTACTCGTAAACCCTGAAGTCACCTGAAGTGACAGATTCCTTTGTTGCGCCCGGCGCACCAATCAATACTTTACCTTGATCCAACTCAAGCGACGCGCCAAAGCGCTCCGCGGCAGCAGGGTCACCGTCTTCAAAACTCAACTCTTCGACTATCGAAAATTCATTATTTCGGTCAAGTATCGTTACCTTTCCTTTTGACGTCCCACTATCGAGCAAGGCATTCGGTGATGCGATTGCTAAGTAATCTTGGTCTGCACTCAATGCAGCACCAAAGTTGGCTAGGGCCACTGGTTGGTGGTGTTTGATGTAATCTCGTTGCATTGCTCGAGTTTCGCCGCCCTGATCGGTGATAAAAACATTAAAATGGTAGACTGCTCCGCTATTAATTAGGCTGTTATCGCTCTCATCCGCATTAGAAACGACCGAGCCCCCATCCTCATTTGGGGCTCCCACAAATACTGAATTAGCCTGTGCAATAACCTTGAAACCGAACTGATCATTTGCTTCGCTATTTGTCGCCTTGAGATAGGCAATTGAGGTCCAAGAATTTAATTCTTCGTCCCAGACATAAATATACCCTGCTCCAGAATTCGGAGAAGTTGGATCAAAAGCGCTACTAGAAAAATTCGCAGCCGAAAGCTCGTTTTCACTAGCGACACTTTCATTTACAGACGCACTATCACCAGGAGAACCAACTACAAAAATCCCTTCAGACACTGAGACCGAGGAACCGAACTCTTCCCCCCCTCTTTTTATTAAAGAACTAAAAGTTTTCTCAAAGCCCCAAAAGCCCTGGTCATCGCGCTGTAGAAGATATGCTTGACCCGAAGCCACTTCCTGCCCAGCATAACTTGTAACTGTTTGTCTAGGAGCGCCAATAGCTAGACGGTCCTTATAAACCGATATATCTTTCCCAAATAACGACCTTGAATCTACTAAGTTAGTCGGGTTATTCGGACTTTTAATATAGGCAGACTCTACTGCCGCAAGAGATGAATCAAAATCATACAAATCGTAAACGTAAACGGCACCACTATCTGGCCGACCATAGGCTAGGTTCTGGTCTGAAGCTCGCCCCAAATAGACTCCCCCTCCGGCTCGATCTTCATACGGGGCGGAAACAAAGAGTTGATTCCCGTTGATCACAACGGAACTGCCGAATTGGTCACCAGCTTTTGCATTAGACGCTTTAATTATATGACTCAGTTGCCAGTAATCTCCGTCTTTTTCGTATAAATGAACAGCTCCTGAATCCATAGATGCGTCATCCACTTGATACTGATCTGATTCATAAACACCAGAAAAGCTGCCATCCTCTAGCGGTATACCTACAGCCATAAACTTATCATTTGAGGAAACTGCACCGCCAAATTCATCTCCTGCTGCAATCAAATCAACCCGCGGCACACTATAACTAGAAATTGATAATCCACTTCGAACACGCACATCAACTTCTATAAAAAACTCCTCTGTCTCACGGCGAACAACAATCGTATCCTCTACGCTCGTGCTATCCGCCAAATAAAAGCAATTTCGATCTGTCTCTTCAATATCAAAGGAAACTTGAACAAAGAAACGAAATAAGTCGTCTACGCCCAAAAGCTCGAATCGCGAAGCTTTTCCAGGTTCTAAAGGGACTCCCTGTTCCTGCGAAGAGTTTGGTTCCAAAACACTTACAGTTA
>JAWUYI010000029.1:0-7182 GCA_034110885.1 Oleiphilaceae bacterium | reverse complement strand
CGGTGTGGGCTGTGGTGTCGATGTGACGCTCAATGTTGAAGCAGACAGGGCCTCACCGATTACAGTGAGTGGCATGCCAGAGCACCCGGCGAATTATGGTCGACTTTGCGTTAAGGGCAGTCATCTCTTAGATACTTTAGATCACAGCGGTCGCTTGCTGAGTCCTAAGGTCGATGGCATTGATGTGTCTTGGAACGAGGCAAGCGATGCAGTGGCGCAGCGGTTTTCTTCAATTATTGAAGAGCATGGCCCAGATGCTGTAGCCCTGTATGTTTCCGGCCAACTACTAACGGAAGACTACTATGTCGCGAACAAATTGATGAAGGGGTACATCGGCTCCGCAAACATTGATACCAATTCTCGGCTTTGCATGTCTTCTGCCGTTGCAGCGCATAAAAAAGCGTTTGGCTCAGATGCTGTGCCATGCAGCTATGAAGATTTAGAACAGACAGATTTACTAGTGTTTATTGGCTCTAATGCTGCGTGGACGCACCCAGTATTGTTTCAGCGCATTGAGCGAGCAAAGCAGCGAAATAGTAGGCTGCAATTGGTGTTTATTGATCCTCGAAAAACCGCGAGTTGTGCCAGTGCCGACTTGCACTTGCCGATTAAGGCGGGTACCGATGTTATCCTTTTTAATGGACTACTCACCTACCTTGCTCACAATGGGGGTATTAACGAAGCCTATGTAAACGCCAGTGTTGAAGGGCTTGATGCAGCCCTTGCCGCAGCAAGTCCTTGGACATTAGAGGCTGTTGCAGAGAGTTGTGATATCGACATAAAAGACGTGCTGCGTTTTTATGAGTTGTTTTGCGGAACTGAAAAGGTCGTGAGCTTTTTCTCCATGGGGGTCAATCAGTCGAGTGCTGGTGTGGACAAGGCTAGTAGTATCATTAACTGCCACTTAGCGAGCGGAAAAATAGGTAAAGCTGGAAGCGGACCTTTTTCCATTACTGGGCAGCCTAACGCGATGGGCGGCAGAGAAGTGGGCGGGCTCGCAAATTTATTGGCGGCCCATATGGATATCGATAACGCGAGCCATCGTCAAATAGTTCAGGACTATTGGAGTTCGCCAACCATCGTCGATCAGCCAGGATTGAAGGCTGTTGATCTGTTTAAGCGTATTGGGTCTGGTGAGGTGAAAGCAGTTTGGATTATCGCGACCAACCCTTTAGTCAGTATGCCAAACCGAACGGAAGTAGAAGAAGCGCTTGAAAAATGTGAGCTAGTGGTGGTGTCTGATTATGTTTCATCGAATGACACTATGGCGTATGCCGACATTAAGCTGCCGGCTACGAGTTGGTCAGAAAAAGATGGAACGGTGACCAACTCAGAGCGCAGAATTTCACGGCAACGCGCCTTTCTTCCGCCTTTGGGAGAGGCTAGGCATGACTGGAAAATTATTTGCGATGTGGCCAGAAAAATGGGTTTTTCGGGTTTCGATTTTAATAATCCTCATGAAGTTTTTCTCGAATATGCAGGCCTTACGGCCTATAAAAACAACGGCACGAGAGATCTAGATTTATCTGGACTGAGCCAACTCACGGATGAAGAATACGAGGATTTAAGTCCGGTTCAGTGGCCGGTTAATGCGAGCAACCCTCACGGCACCAAACGTTTATTTGTTGATGGTAAGTATTTTACGGGGAGTGGAAAGGCGCAGTGTTCAGCGGTGGACTATCGCGCGCCTTTGCAGGGCGTTTCTTCAGATTACCCGTTTGTCTTGAATAGTGGCCGAATGCGAGATCAATGGCACACCATGACCCGAACGGGTGTCAGTTCAGAGCTTAGCCAGCATACCGAAGAGGCTTTGCTGTATATGCACCCTGACGACGCTGCGGCATTAGGCTTTAGTGAGGACGATTATGTTCGAGTTCAGTCCGCCGTTTCAACGTCGTCGTCATCCCAGGTTATTTTGCCGCTTAAGTTAGATGATGGACTTCGCCAGGGTGAGCTGTTTGCGCCAATTCATTGGGGTAAGCAGTGGGCCTCATCTAGCTCAGTCGCGCACCTTTTTTCTGACGCTCGAGATCCCGTTTCGGGTCAGCCAGAACTTAAGCATGCCGCGGTTTCTTTGACTGTGTGTGAGATCAAGCAATATGCATATCTTGTGGTGCGAAATGAGCTGCCGCTGCAGTTTTTAAGTGAGCATGTAGACGTGTGGACCAAGGCAGCGATACGTGGAGCCTACGCTTACCGAATAGCGAATTTCGAGTGGAAAGCCACTTTGGATTCGGCGCTCAAACAAGCAGATATTAAGAATTGTGAGTTGATGAGTCATTCGAGCGCACGAATGACACGAATACTTGCTTTAAATGAGGGTGTTGTCGAGGCCATTGTGTTTTCTGATCAGGACAGGCGCTCTTATCCGCGGTCTTGGATTGAAAATCTGTTTAAGCAGAACTCGATTTCAGATGAACAAACTCGCAGTGTCTTGGGTGGTCATGCTGATGCGGCGTTTGAGCAGGGGCGAGTGGTATGCAGTTGTTTTAAAGTGTGTGAGAACAGCATCCGTAAAGCAATTGAAGAGCAAGGTTGTAGCTCTATTGACGCACTAGGAAGCATGCTGAACTGCGGAACGAATTGCGGCTCGTGTAAATCAGAACTAAAGCAGATTCTTGCAGAAACACTAGATCCGGCAACGGTACTCACATTAGAAGAGGGCGTCGCGTGATGAGCATGATGGCATTGAAAGACAGATCTCCGAGTAGCGTCAGTTTGTATGCACGCGTGCGCAGTAGGGTGAACGAAGGCATTGCAAGCCTTGGAGGCTCATTTTTGGCTAACCGGAACGCAGTGCAGAAGGCAAGTTCAGTTGGTCGAGTGTTCATAGTAGGAGCAGGCCCTGGAGATGCGGAGCTACTCACACTCAAAGCTTACCGAGCGATTCAGTCGGCACAGGTTATTCTTTTTGATGCGCTGGTCACCGAAGATGTTGTTGCACTTTTTCCAAGCTCTGCTGAGAAAGTCTATGTGGGTAAGCGCTATGCTCAGCACAGCATGACGCAGTCAGACATTACTAAAAAAATGCTCGATCTTGCTTTAGAAGGTAAAACGGTCGTTCGCGTAAAAGGTGGTGATCCTGCTATTTTTGCGCGAGTGGGCGAAGAGTGTGCATTGTTAGAGCAGCATCAAGTGCCTTGTTGTGTGGTTCCTGGTATTACTGCAGCGTCTGGTGCTTCGGCTTATGCGGGCATTCCACTGACTCTTAGAGGCTGCGCGCAGTCCGTTCGGTTTGTGACGGCGCATATGAAAACGGTAAGTGATGAGCCTGACTGGGCGTCGATGGTGCCTCAAAGCGGCAGTAAGCATGGCGAAACCCTAGTGTTTTATATGGGGTTGCGGCGTCTTGAGTTGATTAGTGAGCGCTTGCTCGAGCACGGCATGCCTGAAGATTTTCCGATCGCAGTGATTGAGCAGGCAACGCATGCTGAGCAAAAAGTGTGCATTGGCCACCTAAGTTCGATTGCAGCACAAGTACGCGAACGAGGCATAACGGGGCCTGCGATTACCATAGTGGGTGAAGTCGTCAATCATCGTTACAGCGTCTCTACAAACAGCTTTGCTGTGCATGGGTTGTCTAGCTAGCGTCTTTTTATGCGCCTTTTTGGTGCGAAAACGCATATGGAGATAGTGTTGGTGTATGAGTGGGGAGCTGTCGTTATAAATAATATCTTTTTAAAACAATGCATTACGCGCCCCATGGCGCGTATGGTCTGCAACTTGCTAATCGCTAGACTTAACGTTTCTTCGCTCTGAGTTTGTTGTACGGACGATAGCCCCAAAAATATGTCTAAAGAATTAAGTATCTTATTGATCGATGAGAATATCGATCGAGCAGCAGAGGTCATCTCGGCACTTGAGCGTTCACGCTACAAGGTCCGCCATCTCGTAAGCCCAAGCATTGCCTTGTTAAAAGAGGTCGATGCCTGGCAGCCCGACGTCATCATGATCGATACCGAGTCTCCTAGCCGAGACATGCTTGAAAGCTTGCATATGATGTCTTCTATTAGCCCAAAACCAGTGGTCATGTTTTCCGATGCGGAGGATGAAGAAATGATCAACCTGTCGGTCAAATCGGGCGTAAGTGCCTACGTAGTGGGTGATCCAGATTCTGCAAGAATCCGCCCCATTCTTGACGCAGCGGTTGCGCGCTTTAATGAGTACCAACGCCTTAAAGAAGAGCTTGATCAAACAAAGAGTGAGCTTGAAGCGCGCAAACTGGTCGATCAAGCCAAGCGTTTAATTATGGAAACCAAGGGTTTGTCGGAACAGGATGCGTTTCACAGTATGCGCAAAACGGCGATGGATTCGGGACAGAAAATTGAGGACGTGGCACGAACCGTTATCTCAATGATAAAAAATATGAACTTTTAGGTGTATAGATGTCGAGCTCTGAGAAAACTGCTTTAACAATTGGCTTTGTGCCGCTCACTGACTCTGCTCCCTTGGTTGTCGCTAAGGCGCTAGGTTTTTTTGAGGATGAAGGTATTAATGTGACGCTACAAAAGCAGAATTCTTGGGCAACTCTGCGAGACAAGCTTCATGCAGGTGTTCTAGATGCAGCGCAGATGCTTGCGCCGATGCCTTTGGCCAGTTCTTTAGGTTTAGGGTGCTATCCATGCAAGATTGTTACGCCCTTTGTGTTGAGCCTGAATGGCAACGCGATCACAATTTCCAACGCATTGTATGAGGACATTCTTCGGTTAAATGCGCTTTCTGAGATAGAACTACCACTAGACTCTCGTTATTTAAGGGCCGTCATTCAGTCCCGCAAGGTGCAAGAAAAAGAGAAGCTAAAGTTTGCCAATGTATTTCCATATAGCTGCCATCATTATCAATTACTGGACTGGTTACGCCGAGGTGGCATTAGCGAAAGCGATGTTCAAATACTTACTGTACCGCCCATTAATATGGTGTCGTTTTTAGAGAGCGGCGAAATAGATGGCTTCTGTGTTGGGGGGCCATGGAACGCCAAGGCGGTTCGTTCTGGGATTGGGCTCACTGGGCTGACGTCTTACGACATATGGGAAAATATGCCAGAGAAAGTGTTGGGCGTGTCTGAAGCGTTTCTTGAGACGCACCCTCAAACTGTGCGAGCGATCTGTCAGGCACTGCACCGTGCTTGCTGCTGGTTAGAGTCGACACCGAACCGCTTTGAAGCTGCACGTTTGTTGTCTCAAACGCAATTTCTGGATGCGCCACTTGATGTCATTGCTCCTTCGCTTATTGGCAGTTGTCTGACTCATCAATCTCTTGCTCCGCGCAAGGTTGAGCAATACAACCAGTTCTATGGTCAGGGTCTGGAGGTTAATCGGCCTTTTGTCGCATCAGGGCGATGGTTACTCGACAAGATGCTCCAAGCAAATCAGGTCTCGGAACAGGTATGTAATAGTTTTAAAGTTGAAGAGGTATTCCGTGAAGATGTTTATACCTCCTTAAGCGCCTAATTTGTGCGTTTATCTTAAATACTCCTCGTGATGGTGCAAGCGCTAGGGTCACAGCGCTGGATTTTACCGAAATGAGGCCGAAGTAGTGGTGTTTAGGGTTTTGGCCTCAGTATTGCTTTGTTCTACTGAAGTAATGAAAAAGTACCGAATACAAACACCTTATTGTAGTTTTTAGAGATAGCCTAGCGATGCGTTTGTCAGAGTTAGGGCGTAAATAAAGTAAGCAGTGTGCGTGGCACACCAACTTACAGGCAATGTTGCCCACACAGTTTCTTATGGAATGCTGTGTGGGTTTTTTTTTGGAAAAATAACTGACGACACGCTGGAGTATGGCATGAAAACACAGGGATTTTTAAAGGCAATCAAAACGAGTTTGAGCGCTGTAACGGTCACGATTGTGGCTACAAGTGCGCTTTTGGGTACAGCCGTGAATGCAGAAGAGCTAGGTTGGCCCGAAAAAGAAGAGCTGAAAATTGGTTTTATTAAATTAACGGATATGGCGCCTTTGGCGATTGCCTATGAAAAAGGCTATTTCGAAGATGAAGGGCTCTACGTTACCTTAGAAGCGCAAGCAAATTGGAAAGTCTTGTTAGATCGGGTGATCGACGGGCAGCTTGATGGCGCGCACATGTTGGCTGGGCAACCGCTTGGCGCGACCATTGGTTTTGGTACGCAGGCGCACATCATTACTGCTTTTAGTATGGATTTAAACGGAAATGCCATCACGGTTTCGAATGATATCTGGAAGCAGATGAAACCCAATATTCCGCACGTTGATGGCAAGCCTGTGCATCCTATTAAAGCGGATGCACTTAAACCTGTTGTAGATAAGTACAAAAGTGAAGGCAAGCCCTTCAATATGGGGATGGTATTTCCCGTCTCGACGCACAATTATGAACTCCGTTATTGGCTAGCGGCTGGAGGCATTCACCCTGGATATTATGCGCCGCACAAAGGCGATACGAGCGGCCAGATTAATGCGGACGCATTGCTATCGGTTACGCCCCCGCCACAAATGCCTGCCACCATGGAAGCCGGAACTATCTATGGTTACTGCGTTGGCGAGCCATGGAATCAACAAGCCGTATTTAAAGGTATCGGTGTTCCCGTTATTACAGATTATGAGATTTGGAAGAACAATCCAGAGAAGGTCTTTGGGGTAAGTAATGGCTGGGCAGAAAAGTATCCGAATACGCACGCTCGCGTTGTAAAAGCCATGATTCGTGCTGCGATGTGGCTGGATGAGAACGACAATGCAAACCGACCTGAGGCTGTAAAGATTCTTGCGAAGCCGTCTTACGTGGGAGCAGATGAAGAGGTCATTGCAAACAGCATGACAGGCACCTTTGAATATGAAAAAGGAGACAAGCGGGCTGTACCAGACTTCAATGTGTTTTTCCGTTACAACGCAACCTTCCCTTACTACAGCGATGCTATTTGGTATTTGACTCAGATGCGCCGTTGGGGACAAATTGCAGAACATAAGAGCGATGATTGGTACATGGATACTGCGAAAAAAGTCTACCGTCCCGATATCTACCAAACTGCAGCTAAGGCCTTGATTGCAGAAGGCAAAGCAAAGGCTTCTGACTTTCCTGAGTTCTCATCTGAGACAGGCTTCAAACCGCCTCAATCTGAGTTTATTGATGGGCAGGTTTACGATGGAACACAGCCTAATGCCTATCTCGACGGCTTTACTATCGGCCTGAAAGCAAAAGACGCGATTTAATGA
>JAWUYI010000028.1:0-7956 GCA_034110885.1 Oleiphilaceae bacterium | reverse complement strand
GCTCACGGTGAAGGGGATGCTCAGAAAGAAGCTTATGAGATTTTGGGCTTTTTGACTCCAATTCTGAAAGCATTCTGTACTGAAGCTGGTTACGAAGCTGCCAATCACGGCGTGCAAGTTTTTGGTGGCCATGGTATCATTCAAGAGGGGGGCATGGAGCAAATCGTTCGTGACACCCGTATCGCTCTTTTATACGAAGGAACTACAGGGATTCAAGCACTAGACTTGCTCGGTCGTAAGATTCTTATGACTCAAGGCGGTGCGTTGCGTAACTTCACCAAGATTGTTCATAAGTTCTGTCAAGCGCATGAAGGCAATGACTCTATGAAGCAGTTTGTTGAGCCTCTTGCTAAGTTAAATAAAGAGTGGGGCGAAGTTGCTACTAAAATTGGTATGTCTGCGATGCAGAACCGAGATGAAGTTGGCGCAGCTTCTGTAGATTTCTTGATGTATTCTGGCTACGTTTGCTTAGCATATTTCTGGGCGATGATGGCTAACACAGCGCAAGAGAAAGTTGCGGCAGGAACTAGCGAAGAAGCGTTCTACAACGCGAAAGTACAAACAGCTAAGTTCTACTACGATCGAATCCTTCCACGTACCACTGCTCATGCTCAAATGATTGCAGCGGGTGGAGACTCGACTATGGCAATGGATGCTGAACACTTTGCATTTTAATTGTTAAGTTAGAATAAAAAGCCCGCGTAGCGGGCTTTTTACGTTGAATTGAGTGCTAATAAATGCCGATAATTCGGCATGAGACATAGACAAGACTAGAGGATCAGACATGGCAGATTATAAAGCGCCGCTACAAGATATTCGCTTCGTGATGAATGAAGTTTTTGAGGCTGAAAAACTTTGGGGCTCTCTTGCCGGAACGCAAGACGTTGTTGATATTGAAACTGCGGACGCGATTCTTGAAGAAGCAGGAAAGATTACGGCTTCGCTAATTGCACCTTTAAGTCGTGAAGCCGATGAGGAAGGTTGTCATTTTGATAATGGTAAAGTAACAGTGCCTGCTGGCTTTGTTGATGCCTACAAAACGTTTGCTGAAGGCGGTTGGTCGGGTCTTACGGGTAACCCCGCATACGAAGGCATGGGGATGCCGAAAATGCTTGGCGCTCAATACGAAGAGATGCTTTATTCTGCAGATATTTCATTCGGTCTCTATGTCTGCTTAACATCTGGCGCAGCACTTGCGATTGATGCGCATGCGACAGAAGAACTAAAGCAAAAATATCTGCCTAAAATGTACTCGGGTGAGTGGACGGGAGCGATGGATCTTACGGAGCCACACTCTGGAACAGATTTGGGTATGATTCGAACTAAGGCCGAGCCAAGTGCTGACGGTTCTTACAGCATAACGGGCACGAAAATATTTATTACTGGTGGCGACAACGACTTAACAGATAACATCGTTCATTTAGTGTTGGCAAAGCTTCCTGATGCACCAGCTGGCTCTAAAGGTATTTCGTTGTTTCTAGTTCCACGGAATCATGTTGATGACAATGGTGTTGTGGGTGATAACAACAATGTTACATGTGGCTCGATCGAACATAAAATGGGTATCAAAGCTTCAGCCACCTGCGTGATGAACTTTGATGGTGCAAAAGGTTGGTTGGTTGGCGAAGTGAATAAGGGTCTAGCGGCCATGTTTACGATGATGAACTACGAGCGCTTAAGTGTCGGTATTCAAGGTTTCGCAGCATCTGAGCGTTCTTACCAAAACGCCATTGCTTATGCCACAGACCGTATCCAAGGTCGTGCGGCAACAGGTCCTGCCAATAAAGATAAGCAAGCTGACCCAATCATTGTTCATGCGGATGTTCGTCGTATGTTACTGACAATGAAAGCGTTTACTGAGGGGAGTCGTGCGTTTTCTACGTATGTCGCTCGCTTCTTAGATATTTCTAAGTTTTCTGATAATGCGGAAGAAACTAAAGCAGCTGAGGCTATGGTTTCTTTGCTGACGCCTGTAGCGAAAGCATTTATGACCGATCGCGCCTTAGACTGTTGTGTTGCTGGACAGCAAATTTTTGGTGGTCACGGTTTTATTCGGGAGTGGGGTCAGGAGCAGTTAGTTCGTGATACGCGGATTACGCAGATATACGAAGGTACAAACGGCATCCAAGCAATGGATCTAGTAGGTCGTAAAATTGTTGGAAATGGCGGCAAGCTTTTCGAGTTATTCGCCACTGAAATAGCAGACTTTATTGATCAAGAATCTGCTAACCCTGCGCTTGCTGGTAAGCTAGAACAGCTATCTGCAGCGTTAGAGCGCCTAAGCGATGCAACAGACTATGTGATATCGGACGCACAATCTGATGCAAATGCTGTTGGCGCTGCAGCGGTTGATTATTTGGATATGTTTGGTCTTACAGCTTATGCCTACATGTGGGCTAAGATGGTCAAGGTTGCTGCACCTAAGGTGGATCAGGATGATTTTTACGCAAGTAAATTGAAAACTGCAAACTTCTACTTTAATCGTTTGCTTCCTAAGACTGTGTCTTTGCTTGAGTCGATTAAGGCGGGTAGCGAAGACATGATGGCATTAGATGCAAGTAGTTTCTAAATAGTCTGACGTTTCACAAAAAAACCGCAGTTATTTAGCTGCGGTTTTTTTTCGCCAATAAAAAGGTGAGCCGATTAAGGTCAAGCATGTTTCATAAGGCCTGAAATAATGAGTTGACGTTTTGCTTGCTCAGAAAAGTCGTATGCCGCAAATAATCAGCGCAATTTGCTTTAGTAGTGGCCAGGGTTTAATTCCCAATTCTGCACCTTTAATGGCACCATCTACTTTCTTACAAAGGTTCAAGGCTGCATAGACTTGTTGTGTGTTCAGTCGCTGTGCCGCGCCACTGAGCTTACCTTGCTGCATAGGAATGACCCTAAGTCTTTTAAAGCATGCCTGAGCCTTTGATGAGTCGCCTGGGTGGGCAACAAGTTCGCTAATTATGCGTAGGTCTTTGCTTAAGGCCCAAAGTGCAATGGTAGGTTCACTGCCTTCAGACTCCAAATGGCTAACGATATTGGCGCACTGAACTGCGTTACCTTTGAGTGCTGCATCGTTAAGGTCAAAAACATCGTACTTAGCGGAGTCGCGCACTTCTTCCATGATCATTTCGATCGTGATTTGTTCATTGGAATGCAAGAGCGCTAATTTTTCTAGCTCCTGCTTAGCGGCTAAGAGGTTTCCTTCTAGTCGTGAGGATAGAAGTGCTAAAGCATTCTGCTCGATGGATAGGTTTAATTGTCGTGCTCGGTTTGCCATAAATCGAGGCATCTCGGACGGTGTTACAGGCCAAATCTGCATGGTTGCACCGGCGGCATCAAGGCTTTTGACCCACTTAGAGTTCATTGAACTTTTATCTAGTTTACCGGCTTCAATAATGAGCAATGTGTCTTCGGGTATGCGCTCGCAGTATTGCTTAAGTGCCTTGGCGCCGGGTAATCCCGGTTTGGATGAGCCAAGTTTTAGTTCAATAATTTTTTTGCTAGCAAATAAGGAGAGTGCGTCGGCACCTTCGAGTAGCGTATTCCAATCAAAGGTCTTTTCGACGTGTAATACCTGTCGCTCTTCATAATTTTGTTGTCGAGCGGCGGCGCGAATTTCAGATACGGCCTCTTGAACAAGCAGTGGTTCGTCTCCGCTTATCAGATAAACGGGTAGAAGGTTTTGGCTTAAATGCGCTTTGAGTTGTTCTAACTTGAGACGCATTTTGACTTACTCTTGGATTTTGATAAGGGTAAGTTGGCGTATTATCTCTCGTGATAAACTAACATCTAGAGCTTTAGATATCGCTTCTTGTTCCCGGTCTTTTGCGAGCAGCGCACTAGAGTTATGTCGATAGATTCGGCGTGCGCTAATGGTGTTTTCATAACGAGCATCGACGTTCTCCGAATCTTCAAGAGTAAACGTAGCTTCATGTGTGAGTTCGTACTCATCTGCCGACGCGTCCTGATTTATCGTGAACACTCGTTCTGAAGATTTGATGTCGTTCACTTGGAGTGTGAGTTGGGCGTCTTCGCTAAATGTTACTCCGCGAGCTGAAAGCTCGCGTTCGAGGTTCTCACAAAGTGCCCAAGAGGTATTGCTGTTGCACTCGAATTGCAGTGTTTTAAAGCCGAGAGACTCTTGCTCTGCTGTGCGCAGGTGAAATCCGCACGCGCCTAGCGAAAGGCATAGGAGAATGCTAATAAGCAGATGTGAAAATGACCTATTTCGCATTCATATTTCCTCGACCTAGTTTGCGACGATGTTAACTAACTTGCCTGGGACAACGATTACTTTCCGCACAGTCTTTCCATCGATAAAGCGGTTAACGTTTTCATCTTGCATCGCAAGCGCCTCAAGTGCTTCTTTTGTAATGCCGACGGATACGCTCAATTTTGCTCTGACTTTGCCGTTTACTTGAAGCACAACTTCTTGCGAGTCTTTAACTAGGGCGTTTTGATCTGTTTGGGGCCAGCTGGCATATATTACTGCATCACTGTGTCCAAGCTCTTCCCATAGTCTATGGCAGATATGCGGAGTCATGGGTGCTAGTAGCAGCGTAGCTGCTTCTAAGGCTTCTTGAGTGACCGCACGGCCTTGCTCACTTACGTCAACAAACTTGCTTATATGGTTGGTGAGCTCCATAACCGATGCGATAGCAGTATTAAACGTTAGGCGGCGGCTAAGATCGTCGCTTACTTTTTGTATTGTTTCGTGGGTTTTTCTGCGCATCGCTTTTTGTTCATCATTCAAGGATGAAGTATTTAGCGTGGCATTTCCTCCGTTAGCCTGATGATTATGCACAGCTTTCCAAAGGCGCTTCAGGAAACGGTTTGATCCTTCCACTGCATTGTCTGACCATTCAAGTGATTGCTCTGGTGGTGCAGCAAACATAATAAACAGACGCACGGTATCAGCGCCAAATTGATCAATGATCATCTGCGGGTCGATGCCGTTATTTTTCGACTTGGACATTTTGCTCATGCCGGAACTAAAGACTTCGCTGCCATCATCTAGTCGCTTGTAGCCAGTAACTTTACCTTTGTTGTCGCTAACCGCTTCAACATCGGTTGGTGCGATCCATATTTTCCCGCCTTGCTCGTCTTCTTGATAGAAGCTTTCAGCTAATACCATGCCTTGGCAAAGCAGGCGTTTAAATGGCTCGTCGCTTTCTACTAAACCAACATCGCGCAGTAACTTATGGAAGAAGCGTGCGTACAAAAGATGCAGGATTGCATGTTCAATACCACCGATGTATTGGTCTACAGGCAGCCAGTAATTAGCCGCTTTTGGATCAAGCATCATGTCGTGAGATTGAGGGGAACAGTATCGTGCGTAATACCAAGAAGACTCCATAAAGGTGTCAAATGTGTCTGTTTCTCTCGTCGCAGGTTGGCCGTTATGAGTAGTTATCGCCCATTCAGGGTTGCTCTTTATTGGCGAAATGACGCCGTCTAATTCAACATCTTCAGGAAGCGTGACAGGTAGTTCGTCCAACGGCACAGTCACTTCAGTGCCATCTTCGAGCGTTTTCATTGGGATAGGCGCGCCCCAGTAGCGTTGTCGAGATACGCCCCAGTCACGTAAACGGAAGTTTACTTTGCGGCTACCTGTGCCCAATGTTTCAAATTTTGCAACAATGGCTTCAAAAGCTTCTTGTGAGCTTAGGCCCGTAAACTCACCAGAGTTAACGAGTATGCCTTTGTCGGTGAAAGCTGCTTCCTGGACGTCAATATCAGATCCGCTTTCAGAAGCGATGACCTGTTTGATAGCAAGTTTGTACTTTCGTGCAAACTCATGATCTCGCTCATCATGCGCAGGTACTGACATTACAGCTCCTGAGCCATAATCCATAAGGACAAAGTTTGCGGTCCATACTGGAACTTCTTCACCAGTAAGTGGGTGAATAGCCTTGAGGCCTGTGGGTAGACCTGCCTTTTCCATAGTGGCCATGTCGGCTTCAGCAACTTTGTTCTTCTTGCAGTCATCGATGAAGGCTTGTAAATCGCTATTGCTTTGTGCGGCTTCAATTGCAAGTGGGTGTTGCGATGCGACAGCAATATAGGTAACACCCATTATCGTGTCTGGGCGAGTGGTATAAACACTTACGCTTTCATCTCTATCTTTAATCTTGAACTCAAACTCAAGACCTTCGGAGCGCCCAATCCAGTTACGCTGCATTGTTTTAACTTGCTCAGGCCACTCTTCAAGTTGTTCCAAGTCGTTAAGCAGTTCGTCAGCATAGTCCGTGATTTTGATGAACCACTGCGGGATCTCTTTGCGCTCAACAATGGCGCCAGAGCGCCATCCTCGACCGTCGACAACTTGCTCGTTCGCGAGAACTGTTTGATCGACAGGGTCCCAGTTAACGGTGGCGTTCTTTTTGTATACTAAGCCTTTCTCATAAAGCTGAGTGAAGAACCACTGCTCCCATTTGTAATAATCCGGTCGACAGGTTGCGAGTTCCCGATCCCAGTCGTAGCCAAAACCAAGCTGCGTTAGCTGGTCTTTCATGTAATCAATGTTTTCGTAGGTCCATTTTGCAGGTGCGACTTTATTCTTAATTGCCGCGTTTTCTGCCGGCAAACCGAATGCATCCCAGCCCATAGGTTGCATAACATTTTTGCCTAGCATGCGCTGGTAACGGGAGACTACATCGCCAATGGTATAGTTGCGAACGTGCCCCATGTGTAGCTTGCCACTCGGGTAGGGGAACATAGATAGGCAGTAGTACTTTTCTTTGCTCGGGTCTTCTGTCACTGCAAAGCTATTGTTTGAGCTCCAGTACTGGCGGGCTTCTTGTTCAACGATATCCGGGGAGTATTGTTCTTGCATGTGTACTTACGATTCCAAATAAAATTACTAGCCGAGTCTCTGCTTCAGTCTTTCACATTCGCAGGCAGGTGGCGCTTTAAGAGACCGGCTATTCTAGCCTAGATTGCTAGGGGGTTGTAGCGTTTGTGCGTGCAATTCTCGCGGTAAAAACACGAATTGCCAAGATTGCGGCACACAGCATAAATATAGGCCATGAACCAAAACGACTAAAGGGAGTTTGCCCCTGCATTGTTTGCAGCTTACCTTGCAGGTTGGCGAGTACAAATTGCTCTGTCTGATGCAAAATGACGCCTTTTTCGTTAATGATTGCACTGATGCCATTGTTGGTGGCCCGAATCATATATTTGCCGTTTTCGAGCGCGCGCATCTGAGCCATAGCGAGATGCTGTAATGGGCCGATAGAGGTTCCGAACCAACTGTCGTTGCTAATGGTGATTAAGTAGTCGGCATTTTTGGCGCGTGATGCAACAAAGTCTGGATAGACAACTTCGTAGCAGATAAACGCTGCAGCTTTGGCGTTTTTTGTTACGAGCATCGCTTGCTCGCTTGGGCCTTTGCGGAAGTCGGACATGGGAAGGTCAAAGAACGCGATGAGCCCGCGAAGCAGTTCTTGTAGAGGAACGTACTCGCCGAACGGTACCAATTTTTGTTTGTGGTTGATGCCGCTACCTTCACCAATGCTGACGATGCTGTTGTGCATGATATTGCGGTTTTCTTCCGCGTCCCAGCCTCGGTAAGGTATACCGGTAACAATGGCTGCATTGTTTTCTCTGGCCTCAGCTCCGAAATGTTGCAGCAGTGGTTTGGCCCGATCATATAAAACCGGAACTGCAGTTTCCGGCCAGAAGATGATGTCTTTGTCCCAGTTTTCTCTAGTTAGGCTAGCCAGTAGTTCTATTGTCTTTGGTCGTTGGCTGGCTTTCCATTTGAGTTCTTGAGGTATGTTGATTTGTAGCAGTGCGACTTGAAAGCTATCGGCGCCTTTCTGCGTCCACTCTATATGTTTCAGTGCATATCCCGAAGCCCATAAAGAGGCAATTAAAAAGCCAGCGAGAGTGCTTTGAGGTTTTTTAGAGGTTTGGTTGAGCGTTTTTACTGCTGCGATCAGAGAGCTAGCGGTTGCGACGACG
>JAWUYI010000027.1:0-10112 GCA_034110885.1 Oleiphilaceae bacterium | reverse complement strand
GTTGGCAGCGATGCGCATGCGATTACAGTCGCTACAGAAGTTGCTGCTATAAGGCATGATAAACCCAATTTTTCCCAAATAGTCTGCGTGTTCTAGTTCTACAGCTGGGCCCGCGAGCGCAGCTTTTTTTGGGGCTACTTGCCAGCCATTCGCTTTCAAATCTTCCAGCATGAGCTGAGCCGGTACATGCTGAGCTTCGTAAAATTCAACGTTGTCATTTGTACGCATCAGCTCAATAAAGCGAATACTCACGCGGTGATGTTTTACGTACTCAACAAAGTCACTTAGGCGGTCTGCATTATGAGCGCGCATCAATACCACATTAATCTTCACCGATTTCATACCAAGCTCGTTTGCTAGCTGTGCAGCATTTAAGACCTGTTGTAGCTTGTCGTGTCCGGTAATGTTTAGGTATTGCTCGGCATCTAAGCTGTCTATGCTCAGATTCACGCTAGAAAGTCCTGCTTCCACGTATTCTCTGAGTTGGTGTTGCAAGCGATAGCCATTGCTCGTTAGCGCCACCTCCGAAATTCCCGGCGTGTCGGCGCAGATTCGAATAATCTCTTTCAGATCTTTCCTTAATGTGGGCTCTCCGCCCGTGAGGCGAATCTTCTTCGTGCCACATTTAGCCAGTGTTTTGACTAGGCTAGAGATTTCCTCGAGGCTTAACTCATCCGGTTTTTCGCTTGGACAGAAACCATCGGGTAGGCAGTAGGTGCAGCGATAGTTGCAGGCCTCGGTGACGGATAGCCGAAGATAACTAAAGCGCCGCCCATAACTGTCTTTCAAAGGGCCAGCGTTATCTAGTGTAGAACGCGCAGAAAATACGGCCGGTGCGAGGTTTATACTTTCGTCACGTAAGTCTATCCGCTTCATAATTGAGTACTCGCACTTTGTTTTAAATACTGCATTCGTTTCCTCGCTCGTTGTTAATTCGCGTAGTTATCTTGCCTTGGTAGCTATCGCGAATAGCTATCGCAAATAGTTATTGTGTGTAATTTATGGAACATTGGTATTGAGCGTTGCGATCGTGTCTTGTTCTAAAAAGTTGTTCTCGATGGCGTCTTGCAGCAATCGATGCTGTTGGTCGGCTTTTACGGCAAAAAACATTGTCATCATGCAAATAGCGAGTACGCCGTATAACAGCATGAAACAAGCGCTATAGATGCCAACCCAATCTACAACAATACCAAACGCCAACGGCAGAGTAGCTCCGCCTAAAGCGCCAATGGCAGCTACAAAACCGCCAACTTCTCCCATCTGATGAGGGTAGTAGTCGTGAATGATTTTGTAGACGCTGGCTCGGCCAAAGCCTTGAGCGATGCCAATAATGAAAATAAGGATGGAGAACACCCATATGTTTACTTCGATGCTCAGGCGCACGTCTTTATCGATGCCATGTATTGTCATCGTAGTGGGCGGGTAGCTCAGAAAGAACAGGCAAACGAGGCAGATCCAAAATACCATCCAGTTCACCGATCTACCGCCATAACGGTCTGAGAACCAACCGCCTAAGGCTCTGACCATCGACGAACTTGTTGCAAACACAAGGGTAAGCGCCATGGCGGTATCGAAGTCGGTTTTGTAAGCATTGATATAGTATTGTGGAAGCCACAAAAGTAAGGCCAAGAAGCTGCCGAATACAAAGTAGTAATACAGGCCAAAGCGCCATACTTGAAGACGAGTTAGCCAACCTTTTGTTTTCTGAGAATCGAGTGTGAGATAGAGCTCGTTCTGGACTGTAACTTGAGGCGTCGACGCGCTCGGTGCGAGCCATGCAAAGAGTAAAGTCGTAGCGAGAAGCGCAATGCCATAGATAGGGCCAATCCAATCTAGTCCCCAGTTATTAACTAGGATGGGGGCAACCGCTAGCGTCAGTGCGGCTCCGGCATTGCCGGCACCAAAAATGCCCATAGCGGTGCCTTGTTCAGAGCGCTTGTACCAGTCGGTTAAATAGCGGATACCAATGGTAAATGAGGACCCACTTAAGCCTATCCAAAGGCCTAACAGCATGTACTCGTTTATCGTGTTTGCATAAGGCAGAAAAAATAATGAGGGCGCAGTGACAAGCATCTGTATGCAGTAAAGGTGTTTAGGGTTGTATCGGTCAGCCAAAATGCCTGCCGGAATTCGTGACAGCGCGCCACTGAACATGGGTGATGCAAACAGTAGACCCAACTGGGTGCCGCTCAAAGCGAACTCCGTTTGTAGATCGACAGCAAGCACCGCATATAAAACCCAAACAGAAAAGTTCATTGCAAATGCAAAGGTCGCGAGCGTAAGCGCTTTGACTGAGGCGTTTTGACTAAAACTCATACTTTAAGCCCCATATCTTAAACTCCTATTTTGATTCACTGCACGAACTCGACCGGCGCCAAGCTATTCGCTGGGACCATCATGCAGCACGAAAGCTCGCGCGGATCTGCTGCTGATTAATTTAGAATGATCACTGTAACGAAGTTTTGCCTAGGCACCCTAGGTGCTACCTATTTATAGCTTGAGCGATGCCGGCGGACTACCTACAAAGTGATAGTGCGGCCTATATTTCAGTCTTTACAGCTTATTTCGCGCTACTCCTCAAGGGATAGAATGAGTCGAATTAGGCCTGCTGGGGGCTATGAGGCTTGCGTGATGCGTTGATTTAGATCAACTCGCAACCTGCACTCGCGCTGCAAACTGCCCATGAATTATTTGTTTTTAACTCATGGAGAAGGTGAGCGTGATGCATGCCGATCATAAAATTAATTTGTTCAAACTGTCAGACCCAAAGATAAAGACGCTACACGTCACCTGGTTTGCATTCTTCCTAACCTTTGTTGTTTGGTTTAACCACGCGCCCCTGCTTATCTTTATGAAAGAAGCGTTCGACATGACAAATCAGCAGGTGAAAGCCCTGATGATTCTGAATGTTGCTTTGACGATACCTGCTCGCATCGTGATAGGTATTCTGGTCGACAAATTTGGGCCCAGAAAAGTCTACAGTTCGCTGCTCATTATGTCGGGAGTTCTGTGTTTACTTTTTGCCTCCGCGCAAAGCTACGAACAGCTAGCCTTGTTCCGCTTTATGATGGGATTTGTTGGTGCCGGTTTCGTGATTGGTATCCGCATGGTAGGCGAATGGTTCCCGCATAAAAGTGTTGGTATTGCTGAAGGTATTTATGGTGGCTGGGGGAATTTCGGGTCAGCGGCTGCCGCGATGAGTTTGCCTACGTTAGCGTTGATTTATGGTGGGGAGAACGGTTGGAGGCTAGCCATCGCAACCACTGGGATTATCGCTGGTATCTATGGCGTATTCTATTACATCGTTGCGCGTGACACGCCTAAAGGCTCTACTTACTTCAAACCGAAAAAGTCTGGCGGGCTTGAAGTGACGAGCTGGAAAGATTTCTGGTTTTTAATTGTCATGAATATTCCAATGTATGCAGCATTAGCTGTGTTGGTTTGGAAGCTATCACCGGCAAACCTAGGCTTGCTTGGTGAAGAAGCGGTTCTTGCGATTTGGCTTGGCTTGGCTGCCTTGTTCGTGTTCCAGTTTTATCAAATTTGGAATGTTAACCACGAGCACTTGAAAAGTGGTGTAGCTGAACACGACAAGTATGAGTTCAAGCAGGTTGCTATTTTAAACTGGGCCTACTTCGTCACTTTCGGCTCGGAGTTGGCCGTGGTCTCTATGTTACCGTTATTCTTTCTAGATACATTTGAAGGCTTATCGCCGGTGACCGCAGGATTATTAGCTTCAGGCTTCGCTTTTATGAACTTGGCTGCCCGTCCTGCTGGAGGCTGGTTCTCTGACCACTTTGGTCGCCGAAAATCGTTAATGATTCTAATTGGAGGTTTAGGGCTTGGCTACTTTGTTCTTGGTCAAGTTGACGGTGGTTGGTGGATTCCACTCGCTGTCATGGCAACTATGTGCTGCTCTTTCTTCGTTCAAGCTGGAGAAGGTGCGGTCTTTGCGATTGTGCCCTTAATCAAGCGTCGCATGACAGGACAGATAGCAGGTATGACCGGTGCATACGGTAACGTGGGCGCAGTGACGTATCTCACTGTATTAAGCTTTGTCGATTACAGTACGTTTTTCTTAGTAATTAGTGCTTCAGCGATATTTGTTTTTGCAATAGCGTCTTTTCTGAAAGATCCAAAAGGTCGCATAGCAGAAACGCTGCCAGACGGCACTGTGCAAATGATTGATGTCGGGTAGCTTGATGTTACATTGAGTTATAAAGGGCTTGTCAAGGTGAAAGTAAGGTGAAAGTAAGGGGGCATGATGAAGCAGACCAAAAATAGGGAAGTGCGTCGACGGCTATGACTGAGCTCAACCTCAATATCGCATCGTTCTGCGATGCGGGGATCAAACCCCTTAACGAAGACTCTGTCGGCTTTTATTTGCCTTCAGAGTCTTATCCGCTTGCGACAAAGGGCGCTGCCTTATGTTTGGCCGACGGCGTTTCAACCGCCGAGGCGGGCAAAGAGGCAAGCGAGACAGCGGTTAATCATTTTATAGAAGAGTATTACCGCACTCCAGACAGTTGGCGTGTTGCGCACTGTGCAGAGAAAATACTCTCTACCTTAAACCTAAATTTGTTTCGCAAGAGTAACGAGTTCTCAAGTAACAAGGGCTTCTTATGCACCTTTAGTTCAATCGTGATTAAGGGATCAACAGGCTATTTTTTTCATGTGGGTGACAGTCGAATTTACCTATTAAGAAAAGGCGAGTTAAGGCAGATCACCAAAGATCATACCGCGAGAGTATCTGAAAAAAGCTCGGTATTGGCGCGCGCACTAGGCATGGATAATGTGATTCATATTGATAATGGATCCCTTGAATTAGAGGTTGGTGACCGCCTATTATTAACGTCCGATGGTGTGCATGATTTCGTTGAGCACGCAGAGCTTGAAGGGCTTGTCGGTTCGAAGAACCAATCTATGCAAGAGATTGTTCAAGAAGTTAAGAGGGTCTCACTCGCGCGGCATAGTAACGACAACCTAAGCGCTGTCTTGGCAGAGATTATGTCGTTGAACGAGTCGGACCAGGCAGGCTTTGCAGCGGATAAACAAAGTCTACCCTTTCCGCCCGACCTCACGGTGGGTATGAAGCTAGATGGCTACGTAGTTGAGAAAGAGTTGTTTGCGTCATCGCGTAGCCAAATATATTTAGTGCGTGACGAAGAGTCTGGCCATCGTTATGCAATGAAAACGCCTTCGATAAATTATGACGACGACAAAGTCTACATAGAGCGATTTATCCAAGAAGAGTGGGTCGGCCTGCGCATACGTTCCAAGCATGTGGTGCGCGTTATCAAGCAGGAGCGTGATCGCACGGCACTCTACTACTTAATGGAATATATTGAAGGCTTATCGCTCGATAAATGGATGGCTGAGAACCTTCCTCCAAGTCCTAAGCAGGCGATCAAACTAATCAGAGACATTGCTGCAGGGGTGCAGTCGTTCCACGACCACGATACGGTACATCAAGACTTGAAACCGGCGAATATCATTGTTGATCAGGCGGGTGAAGCGATCTTAGTAGACTTCGGGTCTGTGTACGTGGCCGGTCTTGCGGAGTTGGGGAGGGGGTGGGACGATGCAGAGGTGCTCGGCACTGCGGGCTATGGCGACCCAAATTACCTATTAGGTAGAAACTCTGGCTTTGCTGGTGACGTTTACGCGCTCGCAACCATTACCTATGAAATGTTCACGGGCACGTTGCCTTATGGCGAAGCCATCAACTCGTGCCACACCAAAAACGAGTTTGATCGGCTAAGGTACCGCCCAGCCGCAGAGATAAATCCTCAGATTCCGTTTTGGTTTGATCGAGCGCTAGAAAAGGGTGCGTCTTTTGACTTAGAGCTTCGTTATCCCAGTATTGCGAGCTTGATGCGCGACTTAACGCGGCCGAACCTCGATTTTTTCAAAGAGGTTCCCGAAAGTCCGAATGAGGCCAATAAGGCCTTGTTTTGGAAGTTGATGTCGGGGTTTTGGTTTCTAACATTCGTCTTAGTCGTTTATCTCTTTAGCCAAGTATGAGGCGACTATGGCTGAGCCATTTGAATTTGGTTTTGTTGTCGATCCATAATCATATAACGGTTTAGATCTTGTCCGCTGGCAACGTCATTGGTCATTTTATTGAGGTAGGGTTCAGCGTCTTCGCTTGAGGGTGCAGAATTGTTTTGGCCGTTTAGCCCAGAAATAAGTACAAAGTCCCAAGCTTCTGCAATTCTATCAGCCTCAGAGACTAAGCTGTCAAAGTCTGAAAGCTCTGAAGGTAATTTATCCACGCACATTACTGGGCTAATGGTTCCGCGTGTGTGCCCACTTTTCTCTTCAGTCTCGTCTACTTTCGCAAACAAAAAAAGTAACCTTTGCGGCTCGCTTTGTGTGTTGGCGCTTGCTAGCAGTTGTTCAAATAGTTGGCTCATGGTTGGTTCCTTGAAAAGCGGGCATTATTTGCCTTGGTTAATGACCCAAACAGCGGCTTCAACGCGCGACTTTAGGTTGAGCTTGCGAAGTATGTGTTTTACGTGAACCTTTACGGTGCCATCGGAAATGTCGAGTTCGCGAGCGATGAGCTTGTTTGATAAGCCTTTCGCGATAAATCTTAAAATTTCGTGCTCTCGACTTGTTAAGCTAGCGAGTTGTTTGGCTCGAGAGTCGTCGCCTTTGCGCAACGCGCCCACTAAAACATGGGTCAACTTTTCGCTAATGACTACTTTGCCATTTGCGGCTTCACGAATGCGCTGAATAATGTCATCTGGGTCCATGTCTTTTAACAAATAGCCATCAGCCCCATAGGTCATGGCACGCACAACATCCTCGTCGTTGTCGGAGACAGTCAGCATGATGATTCGAGAGCTAATATTAGCCGCGCGCATGGCATGGAGCGTCTCTAGGCCGTCCATGCCCTGCATGTTTAGATCTAGCACAATGACGTCTGGTTCGAACTCTTCAGCCATAGCGATGGCGGTCTTACCATCGCTTGCCTCACCAATGACTTCTAGGTCATCTTCTAGTTCAAGCAGCTGCGTTAAGCCCTTTCTAAGAAGAGGGTGGTCATCGACCAATAAAATACTTGAAGCATGTTCCGGCATTTTTGTTTTTGTTCCTGTGTTGAGGGCGCCTACATTCGCGCAAATACTTTAATGCATCAAGTGGGTAATTGTAAGCGATTGACTTGAATCATGTTTTGAAAGCTTTCTGCGGCGTTCGCTTCGTGCAGCGACAGCCCTTTTGTACCACTAAGTAGGTATCTGTCTTGGTTAGGCTGGCTGCTCTAAGTTTTTGAATAAACTGATAAAAAAGTCAGTAGGTTTCGGCGGTGGGTAGTTTTATGTTGTCCGTATCGCTCTAAATGCTACCCCCTTATGATTCTTGTTATGTGCATTCCCACTCCGCATAGTTTGCTAGGACATCGTGTTAATCGGAGAAAACAATAATGAGCACAGAAACGAAAAATCTGCCTAAAGAGCGACGCTCTGGCGCAGACATCGATCAATGGGATCCAGAGAACGAACAGTTCTGGGAGTCGAAAGGAAAGGCGATTGCCAATCGCAACTTATGGATTTCTATCCCGAGTTTGCTGTGTGGCTTTGCGGTTTGGCTCTACTGGGGAATAATCACCGTACAAATGCTGAATCTCGGCTTTCCATTTGCCAAGTCAGAGCTGTTTACACTGATGGCGATTGCCGGTTTGACGGGAGCGACGCTTCGAATACCAAGTAGTTTCTTTATTCGCATAGCCGGTGGACGCAACACCATATTTTTCACCACGGCACTCTTAATGTTGCCTGCTTTAGGTGCGGGTCTTGCCCTGAGTGACAAGAATACGCCTCTGTGGGTGTTTCAAGTGTTGGCATTGTTGTCGGGCTTTGGTGGCGGTAACTTTGCATCGTCGATGTCAAATATCAGTTTCTTCTTTCCTAAAAAGCAACAAGGTTTGGCTCTAGGCTTGAACGCGGGCTTGGGTAACTTTGGCGTTACTAGCATGCAAATAATTGTGCCGCTTGTGATGACTTTTGGGATGTTCGGGGCGATGGGTGGCGAATCAATGATTCTGCAAAGCACCTCTGGAACTTTGATTGGTAAAATCCCAGCGGGCTCTGAAACATTTATTCAGAATGCAGGCTTTGTGTGGTTACTTTTCTTGATTCCTTTGGCCTTCTTTACTTGGTTTGGAATGAATAATATCCGCACGCAAGATGTGTCTCCGGACATTCCAGGCCCCGTGGCTAGCTTCGTCACGATTGGTTTTATGTTACTTGTTGGCTTTTTTACTGCGGCAGTGGGTTTGTGGTTGTTATTACCTGAGTCTGCTAATGGTTCTGGTTTTGGTGTTCCAAAAGAAATCGTTTTGTTGATTGTTATTGCTTCAACGGTCGGCCTGTTAAAATTAATCCCGGGTCAAACAAAAGGTATTCTGAAGCGTCAATATCAGATCTTTAACAACAAGCATACTTGGGTGATGAGTATCATCTATACCATGACGTTTGGATCATTTATTGGCTTCGCGGCTTCGTTTCCTTTGTCGATTAAAGTCATTTTTGGTTATCAACACATTTTGGTAGATGGTGTAATGACCCACGATACAGCAAATGCGAATGGCCCAAGTGCCTTAATGTACGCATGGATGGGGCCATTTATCGGAGCCTTGATTCGACCAGTAGGTGGTTGGATTTCTGATAAGTTAGGAGGCGCCTTGGTTACTCAGGTATGTTCTGTCGTTATGGTTGGAAGTGCATTAGGCGTGGCTTACTACATGCGTGAAGCCTATGCATCGCCAACGCCAGAGGAGTTTTTCGTACCCTTCTTTGTCTTGTTTTTGCTCCTGTTCGCTGCAACCGGTATTGGCAATGGCTCCACATTTAGAACGATTGCAATGGTCTTTCCAAAAGAGCAGGCGGGGCCAGTGTTGGGTTGGACTTCAGCGGTCGCGGCATACGGTGCTTTCTATATCCCGAAAGTCTTAGGTGAGCAGATTAAAGCGACCACGCCAGAATATGCTTTGGTCGGATTCGCCGTGTTCTATGCCGTTTGTATCCTAATTAATTACTGGTTCTACCTGCGCAAAAATGGCGAGTTTTATAACCCATAGGGTGCTGTTGATTAAAACGATTATAGCCCTCTTATGAGGGCTTTTTTTATGCGCTCACGAACATCTCCTGCTTAAAGAAATGGGGGCCTGTTACTAAGGGGAAAGGTCAGCTACATATGACCATTGGGCGTTCCCCCTAGGGCGCGATATATCCTCTACTGAAAAAAACGGTAATAAATGGGGGATTACACATGAGTTTGATGAGATTTCAAATTATTCAAGCGCAGATAACTTTAACCTTCAATAAATCCATACTTTTTTCTAATCTCATTAAACTGTCCGGACGTCTCAATTTGTTTCATTCTATTATTTATATAATTGATTAAACGCTCATGATAGACAGAGTTTTTCTTCGCCATAAAATAAAATCTAATGGGCTCATCTTTTTTCCATGGAATTACCCCTCCCTTCATGCGGGCATGGTATTCAAAACCAGGGAAAGCCATGGGTAGGCTTTTGAAAATTTCATTTCTTATGAGGATAGCATCACACCTTTCAAAGACAGACAAATGAATTAATTGCTGAAAAGTTTCTGCCTCTTGGTGCACTTTTCTAGTAAGCCCATAATCGCCGTAGACAAAGCCTCTCATACCGCAAACTTTTTCGAGTTTGTCAAAATCACTTGGATTTTCGATAAGAAGTCCCTCAGGGAAGCGCTTATGGTCGTAAAAATACGCTAAATGAACCTTGGCGAAGGCGTCGGAAAAAATATATTTTTTACGCCTTTCGAGAGTGGAAGCAGCAGCTAATACTATGTCGATCGCCTCTCCTTCCTCCGCGTAGGCTAAACACCTTATCCAAGGAAGTAATTTATATTTTATTGTTGCCCCGCTGTCTTTGAAAACCAAGTTGAGAAGATCTACTGAATATCCCTTGAGCTCATCTGGAACTTGAGTTGTAAAAATAAATGGCGGGTAACCCTCAGCATTTTCACAACCCACAACAGTTTTATTTTTCAGAAAGCTGTTGTCTGCAAGCAGTGTTGATGAGGATAAGTAAAATATAACAGCCAAAAGTATTTTCATCT
>JAWUYI010000026.1:0-73210 GCA_034110885.1 Oleiphilaceae bacterium | reverse complement strand
TTAGTAAGCCAGTTTCTTTCTCCGCGACATAACCAACGCAAAGACCAGTGGGGCGGCTCACTCGAAAACCGCATGCGTTTTGTCGATCAAGTCTACAAAGCGATTCGGGAACAAGTTGGTGAAGAGTATCCCGTTGGCATCAAGCTGAACTCCGCGGACTACTCAAAAGGCGGCTTTAGTCATGAAGAAGCCATGCAAGTAATCAAATATCTTAGCGGCCTTGGCATTGATATGATCGAAGTCTCAGGGGGCACCTACGAAAGCCCAAGCATGGTAGGACACAAAGTCGCTAGCTCTACTGCCGCCCGCGAAGCCTACTTCCTAGAGTTCGCTGAAAGCATTCGCAAAGAAATTGATACACCGCTAGTAGTAACCGGCGGCTTCCGCTCAGCAAAAGCGATGCAGGATGCCCTCGCTGCTAACGCATGCGATTTAATTGGTTTAGCTCGCCCTCTTGCCGTCGACGCGGATGCACCAAACAAGCTATTGGATAACGCTGATTACCGCATACAAATGAAGCGTCCTACCACTGGTGTTAAAGCAGTAGATCAAATGGCGATGCTTGATATCACTTGGTACGAATTTCAGCTCGCACGCATGGCAAAAGGCAAGGCACCTAAGGCGAACTTAAGCTCATGGTCCGCCGTCGCTCAAATTATGGCCGGCCTTGGCATACAAGCATTCAAACAACGACGCGCGTAGCGTTAAGTAAATGAACTAAACGGGTAGAACTGGCATCTCCGTCATCTCTTGGCGAGGGGATGCCAGTAATTTGTTTTTTTGGGCACGAGACATTGCCTTAATCTCAGCTTCCCGTTTACTTGCATCGCTTCTTGATACATGGGTTTCACACCAGAGCATTCGCCTTACTTCGTGCCCACGGAAGAATTTTGCGCCCTTTTTACCGCCCAGCCTCATTAAACAGTGCTCTCTAAAACGCCGCTCTAAGTCAGTTGTTATGCCTGTATATAACTTCGCGCATCGAGTCTCGATGATGTAAACATACCAATCTGCCAACTTTAAACCTCACTGCGCCTAATAGGCATGTTTGTAAACGAGCGTAAACTCTTTCGAATTCAACGCGTACCAAGTAGTTTATTACGTTTTAATTCGGCATATTACAATCTAATAGCTTTATGTAAAGACATGTAACAAGGAAGGATTCACCATGAAACGAACAAATCACACCGACACTAACGCTGACAAGCATCGTGCATCACCCCAGAATCATAGTTCCCTAAATATCGACCAAGATATCGACCAAGAAGTCATTATTGTTGATAACACGAAGGCAGGCAGCGTTAAGTGGGAGATGTCAGCCCTAGACGCGCTTAAAGTAAATTACGTCACGCGCTACAATAAAAGCATCTGCCACTAGCATCTGCCACAAATTGGTCCAAATGATGAGTTTGCCTTGTTTGATACGCAAAGGCTTCATATAATCCGAGCTCTAATTCTATGAGCGAAGCACCACCATGTCTGAGCAAGCTAACGAAACTGGAACAACTCCCCCAGACTGCCCCGAAAGCGTAAGGTTTAACCGTTTATTCTGGCACAGCCGCCGCGGCATGCTTGAGCTTGATGTATTGCTGGTCCCGTTTTTGAAAGAGGCATTTCGCTCTCTCAATAGTGAAGACCAAGACCGTTACGAAAAGCTGCTTGAATGTGAAGATACGGACCTTTTCCAATGGTTCATGCAAAAGTCTGTCGCCGAAGATCCCGATCATGCACGAATGGTTAGAATAATCTTAGACCGTGTTCAACCAGATTGACCTAAAGGTCTACGCCTCAAAACGACTATTTACCCTACTGCTGCTGCCAAGCTGTCTCGGAGTCGCGCTGTTTTTTGCGATACCGAGTCAATGGACAGCCGCAGTGCTTGTAGCTCTCATCACATCCAACCTGCACTTCGCCTATTCAAGCACGCTTAGCCAAAACAGAGTAAACATGCTTTACCTGCGCGGAAGCAGGATCTATAGCAACGACAAAAATCATGAGAACCTTACAAAAATCATTTACTCACTTTGGTTAAGCCCAAAGATTGGAATCATTTGTTTAAAGAGCATTAAGCAAAAAAGGCAACTCGTATTTATTAACTCTCTGAGCATTAAAAATGCGGTTCAACTGCGCAGATTTCACGTTAATGCAGTACACAACCAAATGCTCAAGAGCACAGAAAGGAATTTGGAACACTATGAATAACGCCGCAGCCTTACCGTATATTTTCGTTCGCTTTAGCGGAGACGATGCCAAACGTTTCCTTCAAGGACAGCTCAGCTGTGATGTGGATGCTTTGGCAGACCTGAATGCAACATTCGGCACTGCCAATACCGCAAAAGGCCGAGCCTACCTACTCTTTGTTTTATTTCGTGATGGTGCAGACTATGTCATGCGTATTCACAACAGTATCGCTGAACAAGGCTTAGCGAACCTCGCCAAATACATGGTGTTTTTCAAGTGTGAAATGAACATTGAAGAAGACCTTAAAGCCTACGCAGTTAAACCTGACACGATCGAAGCAGATGCAAGGCCAGAAAGTTATCACAAGGTCACGAAGTTGTCCGAAACCTACATTTGGCATTGCCCAGGAAAAGAGCCACGCTTTGAAGCATGGAGCACTCAAGAGCCCAGTGAAACGATTGACGAAGTTCAATGGTTTGTACAAGACTGCAACGCGGGCATTCCAGAGCTATACCCCGAGACGCAAGAAAAGTTTATTCTTCAGCAACTTAACCTGCATGAATTGCACGCAGTTAGCTTCAAGAAAGGCTGCTATACCGGTCAGGAAATCATCGCCCGCATGAAGTTTTTGGGCAAGCTCAAAAAGAAAATGTACCACGTCACATCGGATGAAAAAGCTTCAACTCTCCCCGGCTCTTCCGTTTACGATCATGATGGAAAAAAATCAGGGGATATGGTGCGTTGGCATTCTACAGATCGTTCAGGTAGCGGATTAGCTGTACTCGACATCTCCGCTGTGGATGCGAACCAGACCTTTTTTCTAGGCCCAGAAAAAAAAGTTGTGCTGCAGGTAAAAAGCATTGATTACTAAGCAAAGTAAACACGTGTTTTTTAAGCAATAACGCGAAAATCTGCTATACCTTTAGTATTAGATGCGCTCTCTATTTGAAGAGCGTTGGAACGATAGTGGCGCAGCCTATTCGTTCATAAACTCGTCCACTTGAGGTAAGCATGTCAGAACTTGCTCAAAAAATAATTCAGAAAATTACCGAAGCGATTGATAACGATACCATCGTTTTGCCAACGCTCCCTGAAGTCGCTATCAACGTAAGAGAAGTCACAGAGAAAGAAGACTCTGGCGTGGGTGACTTAATCGAAATTATCGAAAAAGATGCGGCGCTCTCAGCTCGTATCTTGAAGGTCTGTAATAGCCCCTTATTCCGCGGCACTCAAGAAATCACAAACCTCAACATGGGTGTAGGACGCTTAGGCATGCAATATACTAGTAGCCTAGCAATGGGTCTAGCAATGCAGCAAATGTTCCAGGCCACCTCCGAAATGATCGACAAACGCATGCGTGCGGTTTGGGAAAAAAGTACTGAAATTGCTGGTATGTGTAGCGTGCTCGCTAGGCAGCACAAGCACCTAACTCCCGGCCAAGCAACTCTTGCTGGATTGATTCATGGCATCGGCGCATTACCTGTGCTGAAGTTTGTTGAGGACCATGAAATTCAAATCAACAGCGTCATGCTCGATAACTTACTTGATGAGTTGCAGCCTTTGGTAGGGGATAAAATCCTACAACGCTGGGCCTTTCCAGCCGAACTAGCGCTTGTACCGAAAGAGTGTGTCAACTTTCATCGATCGGGCGACAAAGCAGACTATGCTGACCTTGTAATGGTGTCTTTACTGCAAAGCTACGCAGGCACCGAGCACCATTACGCAGAAATGGATTACACGCAAATATCCGCCTTTGAGCGCGTCGGTGTAAACCCTGACCCAGAGCACCAAGACGAAGACTTAGATGCAGAAATGGCCGCTGCGATGGCTATGTTAAATATGTAACGGATGTTGGATAGCTGTGTGACTGCTAAAAAAGACTGGCGCTATCTAAGCGCCAGTCTACTTCTTGAATACCCTGCTCTCGCAGATATGCATTGCACTTAGAAAAAGGTTGGCTTCCAAAAAAACCGCGATGCGCCGATAGTGGTGATGGATGTACAGAACTCAAGACCAGATGCCGGTCCCGATCAATAAACTTACCCTTCTGCTGCGCGTAACTCCCCCACAACACAAATACTATATGCTCTCGCTGTTCATTTAGAGCTTTGATCACTGCGTCGGTAAAAACCTCCCAGCCTTTGCCCTGATGCGAGCCCGCCTGAGCCTTCTCGACGGTCAGTACTGCATTGAGCAAGAGAACACCCTGTTCTGCCCAAGCCAAGAGGGAGCCGCTTGAAGGCATACCAAAGCCGAGGTCATGCGCCAACTCTTTACAAATATTGCGCAGCGAGGGAGGGATTTTTACGCCATCGGCCACGGAGAAACTTAAACCGTGGGCTTGCCCTTCACCGTGATAAGGGTCTTGGCCTAATATTACAACTTTCACCGCAGAAAGCGGCGTGTGATTCAGGGCGTTAAACACTAAGGCGTCGGGCGGATATACCTCGACACCTTTCGCGCGCCTCTCGCTTAGAAAAGCCAGCAACTCTCGCATATAGGGCTGCTCGAATTCATCTCCGATTTCTTGCAACCACGACTCTTCAACAAGTGCTGGCACTTTCAACAAGCGCTACTAGTTAGCCAAAGGCTTCATGTGAGGGAATAAAATAACATCTCTGATACTTGGAGAGTCGGTAAACAACATCACTAAGCGATCAATGCCAATACCTTCACCAGCTGTCGGAGGTAAACCATACTCAAGTGCCGCAATATAGTCGGCATCAAAGTGCATGGCTTCGTCATCGCCCGCGTCTTTTTCAGCGACTTGTTTTAGGAAACGCTGCTTTTGATCTTCAGCATCATTAAGCTCGGAGAACCCGTTAGCAAGCTCTCTACCACCAACAAAAAACTCAAACCGATCTGTAACAAAAGAGTTATCGTCATTGCGTCGCGCAAGAGGAGACACTTCCCAAGGATACGCCGTAATAAAGGTAGGTTGGTCTAGTTTTTCTTCTGCGGTTGCCTCAAAGATTTCGCACAGGTATTTTCCTGCACCCCATGTCGACTGCTGAGGAGTTTCTGGAACACCGACCTGCTTCGCGTATTGCTTTAAGGTATCGAGATTGTTCTCTGCATCGTTCAGCGCTGCTTCGTCGAACTCAGGGTTGTACTTCATTACCGCTTCAACCATCGTCATTCGCGTAAACGGTTGGTTGAAGTCATACACAGTTTCCTCAACAACATTACCACCAGTATCTTTGCGAGTACTTTTGATGTCTGTCGTGCCTAACACTTCTAGAGCTGCAGTTCGCAACATTTCTTCGGTAAGGTTCATCAGGTCATTATAATTTGCATACGCTTGATAAAACTCAATCATCGTAAATTCAGGATTATGACGCGTTGATAGTCCTTCATTTCGGAAGTTACGGTTAATCTCGAATACACGTTCGAATCCACCAACCACCAAACGCTTCAGGTAGAGTTCAGGTGCGATACGCAAGAACATGTCGATAGACAATGCATTATGATGGGTTTCAAAAGGCTTAGCGGTTGCGCCTCCTGGAATGACCTGCAACATAGGCGTCTCAACTTCCATGAAATCTCTTTTCGCCAAGAAGTTACGAATACTTGTCACAATAGCCGAACGAATCTTGAAGGTGTTACGCGTATCTTCGTTCGCAATCAAATCGATATAACGCTGACGGTACTTTGTTTCTTGATCGGCAAGTCCGTGGTACTTATCAGGCAATGGGCGTAAAGATTTGGTCAAAATGCGCAAATTCTCAACTTCCATTACTTCGACATACAAGTCACCTTTACCAGACTTTGCCAAGGTGCCCGTTGCACCAATAATGTCGCCCAAATCTAGATTAGCCCAGTCTTTTGATACTTTTTGCAGAGGCTTTCCTAAATAACACTGTACCGAACCCGAGGTATCTTGAATCCCCACAAAAGGCCCGCCTCGTCGAACAACGCGCCCAGCCACACTTACAGGCAAAGCTAGTTCAGCAAGTTCTTCTTTTGTCTTATCAGAATGCTCGGCTTGTAACGCGCCCGCTGTGTTTTCGCGCTTAAAATCATTCGGGTGGCCGTTCGCATTACATCCATCGCGCAATGCTTCAAGCTTGCTGCGTCGTTCCGCAATCAATTTATTCTGATCTTCTTGCGTCGTAGTACTTTCTGGGTTTACATCGTTAGACATAGTTTTATCCGGTGTTATGACTGACATTCAGTCGCAATTACAATTTAAATCGACTTATAAACCTTGCTTAAGGCTGGCTTCAATAAAGCTATCAAGGTCGCCGTCCAGCACCGCATTGCAGTTACTGGTCTCTACATTTGTGCGTAAATCTTTAATTCGCGAGGCATCCAATACGTAAGACCGAATTTGGCTACCCCAGCCTATATCCGACTTACTTTCTTCAAGTGCTTGAGCTGCTTCGCCTCGCTTCATCATTTCAAGTTCATACAACTTAGCACGCAACTGTTGCATTGCTTTGTCTTTGTTTTGGTGCTGCGAACGCTGATTTTGGCACTGCACGACAATGCCCGAAGGTTCGTGCGTTATACGAATCGCAGAGTCGGTGGTATTGACGTGCTGGCCACCAGCGCCGCTAGAACGATACGTATCGATACGAAGGTCAGATGGATTGATTTCAATCTCAACGTTGTCGTCAATTTCAGGCGAAACAAATACTGATGCAAAAGACGTATGCCTTCTACTACCTGAGTCAAACGGAGATTTACGCACTAAACGGTGCACCCCAGTCTCTGTGCGTAGCCAGCCAAAAGCATACTCGCCAGTGAACTGAATGGTCGCACTCTTAATACCGGCTACATCGCCGTCAGACACTTCCATCAACTCGGTCTTAAAGCCTTTTTTCTCACCCCAGCGTAAAAACATCCGTAAAAGCATGGAGGCCCAATCTTGAGCTTCCGTTCCGCCTGAGCCCGACTGAATATCTAAGTAAGCGTTATTCGGATCCATTTCACCCGAGAACATGCGCCGAAACTCTAGCTCTTCTAACTTCGCACTTAGAGCACTCAGCTCATTCTCAACATCGGTAACCGTATCTTGATCCTGCTCTTCTACTGCAATATCAAGTAATTCGGAGGCATCGCCTAACCCTGAGTCTAAAGTTGTAATCGTTTCAACAACGGCTTCAAGGCTTGCCCGTTCTCTTCCAAGCGCTTGCGCATTGTCAGGATCGTCCCAGACAGCAGAGCTTTCTAATTCACGAGATACTTCGACTAAACGTTCGCTTTTGGTATCGAAGTCAAAGATACCCCCTAAGCGTTGTCACACGCTCACGCATATCTTTGATCGATTGGACGATGGGGTTTACTTCAAGCATATAAAATAAGATCCGATTCGGTTGAAAAGGCGCGTATTCTATACGATTAGAGAGTTTCTCGCCAATGCGAGACGTACACTATTGCAGGAATTCTAAATTGAATCTTACCCCAAATAATTGGAACACTTAATATTGCTCCAACCACAGTTTCATCTCTTCAGCAGTTTGAGGCCAAGAATCCTCGAAAAGAATCTCATGCAAGGCATCCTTCACAAGACAAAACTTCTTGTTTCGGTCATTCAAACGCTCAAAAAACTCTTTACCAACCCAAGAAGCCACCAGCTCGTCGCCATCGCCATGCCAAATACCCACGGGGGTTTGAATCGTATGGGCTTGCTCTTTCAAACGCTCTATTTGCTTTAAATAATCAGCAAACCAACGCGCCGACACAACCCCGTGATTTAAGGGGTCATTCTGATAGGCATCAACAACTATTTGATTACCACAGATGATTTTCGGATCAACATGATTTTTAAGCGTTAGCGCAGGAAACCAAGCACTCATGAGCAAACCAAGATAACGTTTCAATGCAGGTACTGGATACGAGACATCTGATGCAGGGCCACTTAAAGCCGCAGCACGAAAAACGCCTGGAAATTCGAGCATGTGTAAGGAGGCAATCATTGCGCCCATTGAATGAGCCACAATATATTGATGTTCGTTATCAATCGTGCGCCGCAGACACTCAAGGTCTCGAGTATAGTCATACCAAGAGTTTACATGCCCCCGACGGCCATCAGACTTGCCATGCCCTCGATGGTCTAAACCGTGCACTTCGAAACCCTGACTCACAAACCAATTTGCAAGATCATGATACCGCCCTGCATGTTCACTCCAGCCATGAGAGAGAACAATGGCGCCGTGTGCGTCTTGCGGAAGCCATCGATATACGTGCAAACGTAAACCGTCATCCGCTATGAGATCTTCTTCGTAACATTGCATAAGAGTGGTGATCAATCCGTGTATCTATTCTATTATTTTTAGATTTCTAGCCCCATAGAATATGGATTCGCCGGGCGCTGTGTAGTATGCAGTATGTACCTCTTGTTGCATACCTATAACCCGACACCCTAAGATCACGCTGCAGTAAAAGGAAATGCGCCGCCTTTACCCTGCGAAACATGCCAACGCCTTTTCATACGGAACCAAAACACTAACAGGCATAAGTTCGCTTATATAATAAAACCATGAGCATGCATAATCGTTAAATGCAGGATTCTAGTTCTTAGGCTTCTTTACGCTAAGTTTAAGCGCAGCGACACTAGAGCCTATATTAAACTCCTGAGCGTATTTGGCCTTAATTGCGTCGATCGTACCATCTTGCTCTAAAGCGGCTAGCGCCTTATTCAATGCGGCGAAGGTCGCTTTTGAAACGCCTTTTTTACTTAGCATGAAATGAACACTTCCCGTGGGGGCTATTGAATTAGGTAGCATTACGACATTAGCCGGCAGCGTCTTTCTCTTCAGAACAATCGTATCGTGTGGAGGGTGGCCAATGTAACCATCAATCCTATTAAGCTGTAACTTTTCAAGATTCTGAGTATTGCTATCGACTATCTGGAGGTTATGTTCCAACTGCTTTACAAACTCGCCCATCTGCTCGCCGTATACGTCTCCCCTTACCGTACCAAGCCTAAAGTCCAGCGTGCTTAACTGATCCAATCGCAAAGCGGCGAATTTGTCGTAATGCTCTTCCAAGACATAAACCGCAACATACTCGGTACGGTAAGGGAGGGTGAAATAGGCATAAGTCGCGCGTTCTTCAGTCCTGCTTGCAGCCGGTGCGATATCGACTGTCCCCGACTCGACAGACCTCAAATGCCGACTCCAAGGTATGACGCTAGCGGTGTTGCGCCAACGACAGCCCGCTTTTTTAACGACGGCGTCAAGAATTTCAATATCGAGGCCACTCGGGTCTTCGGGCGAACCCATGATAAACGGCGTCCACTCTCCCCCCCATCCGTTCACTAGTTCATTCTCACAGTCTGCCGCCGCAGTCATATGTGCAAGCAAGGCAACAATACACAAGAACAAACGACTCCTCCGAATGAAAGGCATCGGTACTGATATATAGCGCGCTTTAATTAATGAGGAATGCATATCGATGCGGGTGAGTCTTAGCTTCCTTAAAAGCAATTCTTGTTATAAGACGGAGTTTTCAGACAACAATTATCTAAGAACACCCCGTAATGGATCAGAAAGTTATAATACTTGAGTTTAGAATTTGTTCAAGACCTGACTTCTGCTTTAGGTTTAAATTAGCTCTGCCCCACACTGCGCTGCGTTCAAGACACCCAATAGCTCCGTTTGTTCACTCGCTACGTCTTGCACACACTGCATGAGCTTTTTACACTATCGCTCGAAACCGACGATTGCGCGCCGACGCACTACGGAAATCAATAACGACACAACGCTACATGGATCTAGACATGACAAAAATTCAAATCATCGTAGGCTCAGAAATGGGTGGCACAGAAGAAGTTGCAAAGTACCTAGCAAAAGAACTAGAAGCTGAGCACGCAGTGTCGGTTAACGCCCAAGCGAGCGCGAACGATCTAACGCGGGACCCCGAAGAATTTTTAGTCTTTTGCACGGCAAACACTGGGTGCGGTGACTTACCCGCTAATATCAGCCCGCTTTACGCCCAACTAAAAACGGAATTCCCCAATATTGCCTACCGAAAATATGCACTGGCTAACTTTGGCGACAGCTCCTACCCCACTTATGGCGAAGCAGGAAACCAACTCAATGACGCGCTGCTAGACATTGGCGCCCAACTCGTTGGTGAACCCCTTTTAATCGACGCAGGAACGAATCGTCATCCTCAATTAGAAGTGCTTGCTTGGCTGAGAGAAATACTCGACACGCTTAATTGAGTATTTTCTCGCTAAGGGCTCTAGCTACAGGGTCTCGCTATGGGCTCTAGATGAAAATAGAACCCTTTAAATACAGACGAGCATCGCCAGAAATACGAACGCTTTGTTCTTCAACTAGGCACTGTAAATCTCCGCCGCGCAGTGAAACCTGTTTGGCTTTCAAGCTGCTTTTATCTAAGCGCTCACCCCAATAAGGCGCTAGAGCACAATGAATAGAACCTGTCACCGGGTCTTCATCAATACCAAAGCTAGGCGCAAAATAGCGAGAAACAAAATCGACACCCTTCTCTCCTTTCGCCGTCACGATCATACCAAATTCGCCTAGCTGCTTTAAGGCAGGAATATTGACGTTCAGGTCGCGCACCGCTGCTTCATCGTTAAGCACGAGAAGATAGTTAGGGTCGCGGTCCGACTTATAGCATTCCAGAACCTCAGCGTTTATGCAGCCCGCTAGTTCCTTATTCATGCCCTCCGCTGCTGTAATGCCAGTGCGGGGAAAGCATAGCTCTAAAAGAGCTCCATTTCGACTCACACTCAGCTCGCCACTGGCGCTTTGGAACGTAATAACAGGTGCGACATAGCCTAGCTCATTAAAAATTACGTATGCTGCGGCAAGCGTCGCGTGTCCGCATAGTGGCACTTCGACTGTCGGCGTAAACCAACGTAAGTGAAACCCATCATCAATAGGGTAAAAAAATGCGGTTTCAGACAAGTTATTCTCGAACGCAATAGTTTGCATAAGATCGTCATCAAGAGGTCTCTCTAGCGGCACAACGGCAGCCGGATTACCTTTGAACAATTGAGACGAAAAAGCGTCTACCTGAAATATCGAAAGTTCCATTTTTTAACCCTTATTCTGAAGTTGAGCATTAACGTGTCTTAGTTTGGCCATCTTAAACAATACTAAACACTTAAAACCCGTACAATCAGGCCCTATTTTTGCGGTACAGTTCGACCCGTAAATACTTGAATAAAAAGAATACTAAGCCTTTCACTGTGTTTTGTGCACTTAAGCATGACAGCGCGGAACTAGCTCAGTATTATGTGCCTTTACCCTCTTAGAATTAGCTCTTATTTATGAAACAAACGTTATTTAGTTTGAACCTATTCGCTTTACTCGCGGTTTTTTCCTTCTGCAATCAAGCATTCGCAAACCCCACTGTTAAATCCAACCTAATGCCCGTGCAGGCATGCGTATGGGACCCCATTGGGAAAGCTGGCCCCGTCGGCCAAATCATGGCGGAAGCAAAAATTCACGCAGCAAATTGGGGCGTAGACCTAAGTTACGTTGTATACAGCGATGAACGTGTTGCAATAGAAGAGTTCAAACTTGGACGTTGCGATGCCGTGAACATGCTGGGGTTCCGTGCTCGTGAGTTCAACACTATAACAGGAAGCTTAGGCGCTATTGGCGCTATCCCTAGCTATGAAGCAATGGGGATCATAATCAAATCATTGAGTTCTCCAGGCGCGTCAAAACTAATGCGAGTTGGCGACTATGAGATTTTCGGCATAGGACCAGCTGGCGCAATATTCATGTTTACTCGAGACCGTACCATTCTTTTGCCTGGCGACTTCGCTGGCAAGCGTATGGCGGTATTAGACGACATCCCCGAGTCTGCATACCTGTCAAAGAAGCATGGAATCACTCCAGTCAGCTCAACCATCTTTAACTCAATCCTGAAGTTCAATAATGGCAGTGTCGACCTTACTGCAGCACCAGCCATTGTTTACGAACCATTCGAAATGCACAAAGGGCTAGAGCCTAACGGTGGCATATACAAAGAGCCGTTCTTATTTATTACAATGCAGGTCGTAGCACGATGGGAAAAATTCCCGGCAGACTTTGCTCAAAAGGCTAGAGATAAAGCCGTTCAGGAATATTCTCGTTTCGTAAAATGGCTAGTTGATCCCGAAGCAACCATTCCAGAAAAGTACTGGATAGACATCCCAGATGATTTATACGATTACTGGGTCGAAGATTTTAGGCAGAGCAGAATAGAGTTAGGCGAATTAGGCGTATATGACCAAAGAACGCTAAAACTGATGCGCAAGGTTCGCTGTAAGCTTGAGCCTGAAAGTGCCGAATGTTCTGCGACCAGAAAAGAATAAGGGACGATTCAGAAGAGTTGGCAAGTTGACCAAACAACATACGTTATAGCTTGAGTTATGAAGTGGAACCCGTTCAATACTAGAATAGGATTAGCATTAGGTGGCGGTGCAGCGAAAGGCATTGCACACATTGGCGTGCTCAAAGCTTTTGAAGAAGAAAGCATCGCGATTAGCTGTATCTCAGGCACAAGCTCGGGAGCTCTAGTCGCTAGTTACTTCGCCTTTGGCAAGCCTGTCGAAGAGATCAAGTCAATCGGAGAGACTCTCAATCTCTCTAAGATTGTCAATTTCACTTGGAAGAAACGGGGTCTTTTTAGCACGGACGCAATCCGCCAAATGATTTGTCGAGACTTAGGTGATGTAAATATCGAAGACGCAAGAATTCCTCTTGCGATTTGTACCACCGATGTCGAAACGGGCGAACAAATCATATTCAAAACCGGCAATCTTGCCGATGCCGTCTGCGCATCGATGGCAGTACCTGGTTTGTTTGTACCGGTTGAAATTAACGGGCGAACACTTGTCGATGGAGGCCTAGTCGAAAACGTACCCGTCTCTCTGCTAGAAAGTATGGGGGCGGGCATTACCGTAGCGGTTGATCTATCACACTGTGACCGCTACCCAACCCCGAAAGACACCCTCGATGTGGTAAACAATGCCATTAATATCGGCATGGACTTGCGAACTAAAGAGCAGCTTCAAAAAGCCGACATCGTCGTCAATCTAAACCTGATGAACTACAGCCGTACCAACAACTCAGACCATATTGAAGAATTGTGCATGGAAGGTTACCTTCCGATGAAACGTCAGATAAAAGAAGTACTATGGTATAAGCGCACCAACGCTTGGCATTACTTAGTTAAAGTCGTGCTACAACTCATCCCACTTAAAATCCCACGCGTCATTCACGAACGCATAGAGAGCGCAGCTAAAACCATCGACACAAGGCGCCAAAGTTAGACTACTTTGAGCAGTTTTGCTGACTATAGCGTAACCCCCATCCAAACATCACACGCGCCATGCCCACTATTACCCAATGGTTTCGATAAATGCGTAAAACCTAGCTTTTCATAGAGAGAAATAGCCTCAATCATACTGCTAAAAGACTCGAGATAAGCGTAAGTAAAACCCTGACGACTCGCTTGCGCCAAAAGATGCCTCAACATTTCATAGCCGAAGCCTTTTCCGCGAAACTCCACCCCCAGATACATTTTTTGAATTTCACACACTCCGGGCATGTCACACTCGAATCGAGCAAAACCTCCGCCTCCCGCAAGCTGCCCCTGCACATCTACCACGTAGTAACGATCCTTATCTTCATAAGCACTAGAAAGCCGATCTAACTCCGGATCTTGCCATGCAAAGCCAGGTCTATTTGCACCGTATTCGGTAAGAACTTCTCGAATAATTTTACCCATGCGAAGGTTGTCATACTCTTCGATTGGTCGTATGTTCATAAAGACTACCCACAATAATTTTTCGTCCATAAGCTTTGGAGATTAAAAGCTATGCCTGCACATGAATCTCACGCGTTTCCGTCCGAATTATATCTTGCCAACGAAGTGCGAGAACTGGATCGTGTCGCAATTGACGAACATGGAATTCCCGGCATAGAACTTATGGAACGTGCATCGCGCTTTGCTTTGCACGCACTTCTAAAACGCTGGCCCGAAACGCGTCACATTGCCGTGCTATGCGGAGCAGGAAACAACGCCGGTGACGGCTATTTTCTTGCGGCGCTCGCTCAAAAAAGAAACATTCATTGCCACTGTTATTACCTAAGCGACCCTTCGTCACTCAAAGGCGATGCCCACACCGCGTATAACTTGAGTAAAACTCAAAACGTACGTATTGAGTGCTTTACTCCGAACGCCAGCTTCGTAGAAATCATTTCACTAAACAACGTCGTTGTCGTCGATGCGCTGCTTGGAACCGGTTTGAATAGAGCCGTTTCGAGCGACTACACACAAGCAATTGAAGAGTGCAACGCATGTAACTTACCGGTACTAGCCATCGACATTCCCTCTGGCCTATCTGCCAACACTGGCAAGCCTCAGGGCATAGCCGTCAACGCAGACTTAACGACCACGTTTATTGGCAACAAGCTAGGCTTAATGACCGGCGAAGGTCGTCAATATAGCGGTGATATTTGTTTCAGTACCTTAGAACTACCGAACGAAGTAAGCGTCAAGGTTAAACCAAGCGCCTCGTGCTTGAAGCTTGAAAGCCTATTAGCCAAACTGCCTACACGTGCTCGCGATAGCCACAAAGGCAAGCATGGGCACACACTACTAATTGGCGGAAACGAAGGCTTTGGCGGCGCCATCGCTCTCGCGACACAAGCCGCTGCGAGAATGGGAGTAGGTCTACTTTCAGTCATTACTCACCCCAGTAATAGCAACAATGTTCTGCAACGAACCCCAGAAGCTATGACGCACGCCTTTGGAGAACCAGACAAAGCGCGTAACTTGATAGAGTTGATAGAGAAAGCGAACGTAATTGCGATTGGACCAGGACTAACTCAAGACGACTGGGCAACTAACCTGCTAGCTCAAACCCTTGAAAGCGATGCTTTTTTGGTCCTTGATGCAGATGCATTGAACCTCATTGCGCTAGACCCAAAACTACACACCCGCCTAAGCATTCGTAATAACAGGCATATTATGACGCCGCATCCGGGAGAAGCAGCGCGCCTGCTTAACTGTTCAAGTAAAGACATTGAATCCGACCGCTTGGGCGCCGTGCTTACTCTGCAAGCAAAATTTGGCGGCCATGCGTTACTGAAAGGCAGCGGAACACTTATTGCGCACCCCTCAGGAACTATCTGTCTAAACCCTTACGGCAATCCAGGCATGGCGTGCGGTGGCATGGGAGATACTTTAACAGGAATGCTCGCCGGACTGATAAGCAGCTATGGCAGCTACCGAACCGACAGTAATTCTTTAGACGCAGAGACATTGTGCAAGCTTGCGTGCTGCCTGCACGCTTGCGCAGCTGACGCAGAAGCCATGGAAAATGGTGAAGTAGGCATGCTTGCGTCCGACTTACCCCAGAGGGCCAGACGGATTCTCAACAAGCTATAAGCAAGAACAGAACACTATTCTTACACAACACAGTGAGCGCTTAGAACTAAGCGCCCTGCTCTTGACGCAACTTTTTGCGCACGTCCATTAAGACTTTACCGTAAGTATTTTCAGCGCGACGATCACGCCCACATCCCCAGTAATAGTCATACTGGCTTGCTTCCATGATTTTAGAATCTTTGGTTTCCAGAAGAACCTGCGCAACGTCGGAATGCGTTTTGCACTTAGTGTAAACAGCTCGAGTCATGATAACTCGCTTTACTTTCGCCCAGTCCGAACGGATTTTCTTAAAACGCCGAGTGCCTAAGCCCCGAGCTTGCTTAGAGCTTTTGGCCTGGCGCACTTTTTCACTATATTCTGGATTGCTATCAACAAACTTGTTCGCCTGAAAATAGTGCTCAACCGAAGGCCACTCTTTGTCCTCCAACTTAAAAGGATGGTCCGAAAAACACCCTAAAATTTCTGCAGGATCACTGCGATGGACGAAGACCGTTTCTTCATCAAGATCGGGAAAAAGCACACATAACTCCGAAATTTGAAATAAGCCTGTCACTAGGCATGATGGGGAAAATTTGTTGACGGCAGTTTAACGCAGTTACTCAGGAATATCTCGTAATCGATTCGCGAAGACGCGATACGTAGGCGCTACCGAACAACAATATATGATTCAACAAAGGGTACAAGTTATAAAGGTCTAAGCGTTCACGCCATCCAAGCTCTAATGGCCGAAATTCTTGATAAGCAGAATAAAAGCGCTCATCAAAACCTCCAAACAACGACGTCATAGCGAGATCAATTTCGGGCCATGCAAAATACACTGCTGGGTCAATTAGAACCGGTTGCCCTGTTTCCGAGACATGCACATTTCCTACCCACAAATCACCATGCAACAAGCCTGCGGCTTGCTCAGGTACAAGATTAGACAGCCGCAAGCAAATTGCTTCTAAAGCCTGCAAGTCGCCAATGTTCAGCAAGCCTCGATCATTGGCGCGCTCTGCGAGCGACAAAATACGATTCTCGCTAAAAAAACGATATGGGTCTGAATCTGGGGTATTTCGTTGCAAGGTGGTACCGCAATAATTATCATTCAAAAAACCGAAATGATCGCGCGATACACTATGAATAGAGGCCATTTGATGCCCCAACTGCTCCCAAAAGTCGGGCGCATGCTGCATGGGTTTAATGTACTCTAATACTAAAAAATGCCGGCCCGATGCGTACACTTTGGGTGTACGCACGTTGGTGATACCCGCCAAATAGGATAAGCCTTCTGCTTCACATTGAAAAAAACCAGGAGGTGGCGAATCCATATACTTAACAAAAATGGTTTCGCCCGAAGAGTCAGTACAAAGAATATTCTGGCAAATGTCGCCGCCTTCAATGCTGACTGCGTCGAGACTCCATTCGAAGCCCTCGTTAAACAACCATTCTTGCAGATCCAACGGCAACATCTTATTGGCCTTTTAAAAAGTTAAAACGCGTTACGTTCCTATCTCTAAAATTAACTCTCTATCTTCAGCACCAGAAAAGAAGGGTTACCGTCACGAATCACCAAAACCGGAATCGCTTTATTCTCTGGCAAGCTTTCGACTAACTTGTCGAATTCTTTCACCGAACTAAAGCCTTCGTTGTTTAGCTTCGCAATAATATCTCCTTGGCGAATACCTGCTTTGCTCGCGGCACCAGATTTAACCTGCATCACTTGAACACCGCCGCTAAGGCCGGTTTCCATAAGTGCCGCATCATCTAGCTCTTTCACTAACACTCCCAGACGATTTGTTTTTGCTTCGGCCGCCTTAGCAGGTCTAACCGGCACATCACTGCTCGTGGGTAATTCTCCAATTTCGACATCAATCTTTAATTTGTCCCCATTACGCATAACGGTAAGCGTAGCATCCTCACCCACATTTGTGCGCCCCACAAAGTGAGGTAGTTGAGCAGAAAGACTAATTTCATCGCCTTCGTACTTAATAATTACGTCACCGACTTTTAAACCCGCTTTTTCAGCTGGAGAGCCAGGAACAACCTGAGCTACAAGAGCGCCATAAGGTTTATCTAAGCCAAACGATTCTGCGAGCTCTTTATTTACTTCTTGAATCAACACACCTAACCAACCACGAGACACATACCCCTGTCCTTTTAGCTGATCAACGACTTCCATAGCAACGTCCATAGGTATCGCAAAAGACATCCCCATGAAGCCGCCTGAACGCGTGTATATCTGAGAATTAATACCCACAACCTCACCATCCATATTAAACAGTGGGCCACCAGAATTACCTGGATTTATCGCCACATCTGTCTGAATAAAGGGTACATAGTTTTCATTTGGCAGACTGCGGCCTTTAGCACTCACAATGCCCGCGGTTACGGTATAGTCAAAGCCGAAAGGCGAACCAATGGCAAACACCCACTCGCCTACTTTAAGATTTTTAGACTTGCCCAATTTCGCCGTTGGCAGGTCTTCGGCATCCACTTTCAGTACAGCAAGATCAGAGCGCTTATCCGAACCGATCAACTCTGCTTTAAGCTCTCGGCGATCATTGAAACGAACAAAAATTTCGTCTGCACCGTCAACAACATGATTGTTCGTCAGAACATAGCCATCTTCTGAGACCACAAAACCGGAGCCCATCGACTGCCTTTCTTGCTGCTGGTCGCTATTCTGATCTCGGTCTTGATGCGGCGCACCGAAGAAGTGGCGGAAGAATTCTGGCACCTGATCAAGATTACCTTGAAACGGTAAGCCGCTGCTCGGAGCCGCCTTGCTCACCGTACTAATATTAACAACTACTGGCGCGTGCTCTTCGACTAGATCTGTAAAGTCGGGCAAACTCGCGGCCTGACCCAATAACGCGATACATGAAAGCAACCAAGCGAAGCTCAACTGCGTGATATATTTAGAAGGGATGGTCATACTGACTCCTTACGAGGTTCACTTTAAAAGTTCATCGTTCGACTGTTCTATTGTGGGGGCGTGCAAAGCAGTTTCAAATTAACGATACGTAAGCGCTGAGAAATAAGAACACGGTCGCGGTTTATGGGTGACTTAAGACGATAACGCAGAGTGGCAGGAGGCCTGTTGTGGCTGAGAAAGGGCTAGCGCCTTCATAACTGGCTTAAAGCGCTCATCGGCATGCATTGACTGACTATAACGACGCGCAAACCAAAACCCAGCAAACAATCCGCTCACCCCCAAGATGATGGAGCCTGCTTCTCCTAGACCGGCTGCACCCGCCAACATTGCAGCCACAACCATTAAAGACAGCGGCAACATGAACATTAAACTAGAAGCCAATAACAAACCCTGATCAGGAATACTTACAACAACGATATCGCCAGGTTTCGCAGACAGCGAGTTATCGACAACGAATTCTATGGTCTTCTCACTGCCAATTTTAGACAACAGACTTTGGCCGCAACTCGACTTAATTTGGCAGGACTGACAAGCACTGACGCGCTGGGTTTGCACATGGACTTGCTCGCCCTTAACCTCAAGCACAAGCGCTCTTTCCTCAGCCACCTTTTTCTCCATTTTCTAGCATGGTCGGCTGCACACCTTTGGCTACTTTCATCGCGGTCATAGGCGGAATTTCACCAACGATGGTGACAGAATAGGTATGCGACTGATATTCAAATTCTGCTACGTAAGCGACGGTCGCTCCGACTAACGATGCACCGACAGGCAAGGCATTGGCTTTTTTCTTCTCAACAAAAACGCTGTAATTCGCCAACCCGTCGCTATACAACATCACGTTCTGAGTAGACGCAGTCGCATCGATTCTCATAAACCCAGCCGGAACCCAAGTCGATTTCCACACAAGCTGCTCAGGCCAACGATCGTCCGGACGACTCATTGGTATCGATTCATGCGTAAGCTTTTCTGCATCCATATCAAACTCGAATTCTGAATCACTAACCTCTGTAGGCAGTTCGAGCATGGAAAACTGAAAATGTTCAAGCACTTGATTTTCTTGTCCAACAATTTGCGATTTCAATAACAAACCACTGGCCTCATCCAGCCACAAGTAATAGCTATAGCGAAGAGCGTCTTTAGATTTGATAGAAAGCTTAACACTTGGTCTATTCACCACGCGCTCATAGCCGTCTTTGAGCAAGCTGTAATGCTTATGACCCGGCATAAATTGTGCGAATACAGACTGACTAGGACTTTCAAATTGCTGTTTATCTAACTGTATTAAGCGCTGGCCATTTACTAGGCACATGACCTCGCTGCCGCGACGCAGAATTTCACCCATTTCCCCATCGAGTTGCGTTAAGCGTTCCTGTTCTTGCCCTTCGTAAAATCGATGTACGATGCGCATTGAACTACTCATATTGCCGCGCGAGAACATAAACGTACCACGATACGAAGCATGCACACCCGCAGCATGCATCGACTTAATCCAGTCTTCTGCAGAGCGTTCTTCCTGCGCCGAGGCAGAGACACTCGTCATGGCGCCGAGTACTAATAAAAAGATGGGTAATAAACAGACGCGACTTACCCACGTACTCGCATTTCTGCGCGCTTCGCTGGGGAGTCTAAAGCCTAAGCCGCCAAGAATGTTCAAATCTTAAATCCCTACTGAATTCACGCTGGCCACCCGAACAAGTGGGGCCATGCTGTAATTTGCTCTCACAGTGCTTCTTTCTGAATGTCGCAACAAATATTCATTGAAGTTTGCACTTTCCGCACCCGTTAACACATTCACGACTAAGCCGTCAGTAATCGCGTATTGATCGCCCTCAACAGGTGATTCAAAACTAAGACTCAGAAACACTGCTAGCATCAGACACGCGGCTAGCGCAAAGCTCGAATACTTTAAAGTCTGGCTTTTAGCTCCAACAGATAATCCATCGTCCTCAGTGCTTTCGTTCTTATCAAACCGAACCGGCTCAACAACTGTGGCATACGAGTTTGATGTCTGTGCCGTCGAACTAGTCTGCATGCCATCACCGGCCAAGCTTAGTCCCACAAAGTTATGACTAGAGCTTTGATCAGAGTCATCAGAGTGCTGCTCAGAGCCTAAAGCCGCAGCTTCATGGCCTTCTGAAACTCGATGACCGTCATACGCTAATGAGCCCTCCGTGTCATCAAAAGGCATTTCGTCTCGTTCAATTTCTGACCTTACCGCCGCAGAGATATCAACTTGAATATTTAAGCCTTCATGCCCATTCACCGCTTCACGCATGCGGTGGTAGCGCTGCCATGTATCCAACAAAGCCTCAGGGTCTTCTTTAGACAGAAGCCGCTGCAACTCAATCTCATTTGCTTCATCGTCCATCAAAGCTGAAATCGATTCCTTCGTTCTCTCATCCATTTCTAGCTCTCCTCCGAACGCAGGCTCGGCTATACGTCACACTCAAATTCATTTACTCATCACCCATCGCGGCTATCGCTCTATCAACAGACTCGCGTGCGCGAAAAATTCGCGATCTTACGGTTCCAACTGGGCAAGCCATCACTTCTGCAATTTCGTCGTAGCTCAAACCTTCAAACTCACGCAACGAAAACGCCACACGTAAGTCGTCAGGCAAGGTTCTAATGGACTCATGCACTATTTTTTCTAGTTGAGCCGTATTCAGCTGGCCTTCTGGGCTAGAGATATCTTCTAAACCCCGGCCGCCATAGACTTGCTCTGCATCACTCACTTCAATATCGACAAGCGGTGTGCGGCGACCTTTAGACTGCAAATGGTTCTTGGCGCTATTTATCGCTATTCGATAAAGCCAAGTATAGAACGCGCTGTCGCCCCGAAATTTGTTGATCGCACGATACGCTTTAATAAATGCTTCTTGGGTAACATCAGAAATTTCATGGTAGTCGCTGATATAGCGCGACACGATGGACGCTACCCTACTTTGGTATTTCACTACCAACAGATCAAAGGCGCGCTTGTCTCCCTTTTGAACTCGTGCCACTAGTTTGTGGTCGAGCGCACTATCACCAGGCAGTTGGTTCTGCTTGTTATCGGTATGTTGCGACATCGAGCGTTTAACGCCTTCCCTATATGATGACGAGTTCTGTAAGTTCGAACTCAAGTTTTGCTCATTATGTTCTACAAGCGGCGAAATTGAAACGCTCGAACGCTCAGACTTTGAAGAGTGTTGAAAGAAAGAAAATTGTTGCGCCGTCATCAATAGTTTCCACTTAAAGTCGATTTACACTGACTTATATGACAGACGTCTTGCAAATAAGTTCATTAGGACAATAATAAGCACAATCAATTTTTCAGACAAAGTGATCAAACTCGGTATGCAGCCCTCTTTTTCCTACGATGTTCTCATAATTGGCAGCGGTGCAGCGGGTCTCACGACTGCCTTGCGCCTAGACAAAAGCCTGTCTGTTGCCGTGCTTTCTAAAGCAGAGATGTCTAGCGGTTCTACGCCTTGGGCACAGGGAGGAATTGCAGCTGTACTCGATCAACAAGACGATATCGAGTCACATATCCAAGATACCCTAATTGCTGGCGCAGGCCTGTGCCATGAGGCTGCGGTTCGACAGACAGTCAGCAATGGCAAAGAAAGCATTAAGTGGCTGAAGCAGCAAGGGGTAGATTTTACACGCGATGCGGAAGCAGAAAACCCAAATCATTATCACCTTACAAAAGAAGGTGGACATAGTCACCGCCGCGTCGTGCATGCCGACGACGCGACCGGCTTAGCGATATCCAAATCGCTCTGCGAACAAGTCAAAGCGGCCGACAATATCAACGTTTATGAAAACCGAGTGGCGGTTGACTTAATCACCCACAAAAAATTATTTTTACCCGGAAATCGTTGCGTTGGCGCTTACGTTCTAAATCGTGAAGACGGTCGCGTCGAGCTGTTTAAAGCCCGATTCGTGGTCTTAGCAACGGGTGGTGCCGCAAAAGCCTACCTCTACACCAGCAACCCAGATGGTGCGAGTGGCGACGGGATAGCGATGGCGTGGCGAAGTGGATGTCGCGTTGCCAATATGGAATTCAACCAGTTTCACCCAACGTGCCTCTACCACCCACAAGCTAAGAGCTTTCTTATAACGGAAGCCGTGCGCGGCGAAGGCGGAAGACTTTTATTGCCTGACGGACAGCCCTTCATGCATCGCTTCGACAAGCGCGAAGAGCTTGCGCCTCGCGACATAGTAGCTCGCGCGATTGACCACGAAATGAAACGTCTCGGTGCTGACCACTTATATTTAGACATTAGCCATAAGCCTGCAGAGTTCATTCGGTCGCATTTTCCTACTATCTACGAAACCTGCTTGGGCTTTAACATTGATATTACATGCGACCCCATTCCTATTGTACCCGCGGCGCACTACACCTGCGGTGGCGTAATGGTGGATCACCGTGGGCGCTCTGATGTGAATCAACTATATGTCGTGGGCGAAGCCTCGTTTACTGGGCTTCACGGCGCAAACAGAATGGCAAGCAACTCCTTGCTAGAGTGCATAGTGTTTGGCCACGCAACCGCGGCCGACATTAACCAAAAAGCAGATGCGGTCCCTACACCACCTGACGCGCCAGCCTGGGATGAGTCTCGCGTTATCGACTCAGACGAAGACGTTGTTATCGCGCATAACTGGGACGAACTCAGACGCTTCATGTGGGATTACGTTGGTATTGTGCGAACAGACAAACGCTTGCAGCGAGCCAAGCATAGGGTCGATTTGTTGCATCAGGAAATTTTGGATTACTACAGCAATTACAGCATCACAAACGACTTGCTGGAGCTGCGAAATTTGGTGACAGTGGCTGACTTGATTATTTGCTCGGCCATTCAAAGAAAAGAAAGCCGAGGGCTACATTATACCCTCGACTATCCTGAGTTATTAGACGATGCGGTCGATACAATACTTACGCCAACAAACTATTCAACCCGAGACTGGTAACAGACCTCGGGTTGTTTTCGAGTGACTTAAGACTCGATTTTAAAACTCAAACCAGCCTTAGCCTGAAGGCGCTCAAGCAAGGCGTCTCCCATTGCGGTTGAAGGCGTTAGCACGCCGCCTTGGTTTGGTGTCTTCTCGCTATCAAGCGCTAAACACACTGCACTTTCACCAAGCATTTTAGACGTCGAACCGTACCCCGGATCGCGATCACCTTTCACTCGCGCTTGCACTCGACTGCCATCACGCATAATGCCGACTACCGTAAAGTTCCAAAAGCCTGCTTCACGTTCATCTTTCGACGGCCCTTCACCCGGCGCAGGAAAAAACTTATCCAACATACGTTTGTAAAAGCCACCGGGCTTGCCCGCCATCATTGCACCAAGTGCCACCAAGCCAACGTAGCCTTTTAAGCGCCCAGTGATACCTGTGCCGCTTATCATCGCTTCGTCATACATGAAGTCTTTTCCATAAGGAAAGCCTTGCAAAGCATGGCTGCGACGCACTACACGCGTGTTAATCGCGGCCATAATAAAGGGCATGATAAACCCGCCTACGTCTTCATCTTTCTTAACGCTGGTTATGTCGGCTTTGTCATTTCCTGTCATCTCATTGCGAGGATTCAGACCGTAAGGGTTAAACAAAATCTTATACACCGCAGGGTCTTTATCCGCTTCCGCCATCACGTTGCTCATGCTCGCGTAGGTTCCACCGCTAAAGCCACCTTTCGCAGACTTTAGGCGCATTTTGATATGCTGTGCATACTCGCCTTTACTTGCCTTAACTTGCTGCTGCAGAAAGTAAACACCCATATCGGATGGTATCGAGTCAAACCCACAACAATGCACGATTCGAGCACCAGTTTTCTGAGCGGCCTCGTAATGCTGATCGACCATTCGACGAATCCACTGCGTCTCACCGGCAAGGTCACAATAGTCGGTGCCCGCCTCGACGCAGGCCGCAACAAGCGTGTCGCCATACAAGGCATAAGGGCCAACCGTCGTGCATATCACTTTGGTTCGTGCAACGAGCTCTTTGATGCTTTTCTCGTCATGACTATCAGCAACAATAATAGGTGTCGCTTTGGCACCGATCTCGTCACGCACTTCTTCTAGCTTGGCCTGATTACGTCCGGCCATAGCCCACTTCAGGCCACTGCCTTCACCGTACTCATTTAGGTAATATTCTGCGACAAGGCGACCGGTGAAACCACTCGCGCCCCAAATTATAACGTCGAACTCTCGACTATCTGACATTTCTCTCTCCAGTTAAAATCTTTAACGCGACTCTCTTAAGTCTCGTTTTTCTATGTTGTTCACTGCGCCTATTTTCTATAGCTGACTTAATCAAAACCATTATTCAGATCGCACTACTAAGTGCCATCACATGGCAGACATGCCACCGTCGACCGGCACTGTAATTCCATTCATGTATGTATTGTGTGGAGACAGCATCATGACCATCACATTTACAATTTCTTCTACGCGCGCAATGCGTTTCATCGGGCAACCGCGGGCCAATGTTTTATTAAGGTCTTCAACATTGTCATTCGGATTCAGAAATTTATTATCGACCATTGGCGTCGCCGTAAAGAATGGGCAAATGGCATTCACCCGCACATTCAAGCCACCCGCCTCTACTGCTGCGGTCTTAGTCAAACCAACGACCGCGTGTTTCGCTGCCCCATAAGAGCCGCCCATCGGCGTACCGCCTATGCCTGCCATAGAACTCACGTTCAGAATTGCGCCGTCTTTCTGCGCCCCCATAGCCCGTAATTGATGTTTAAGACCAAAGGCAACGCCCTTTAGATTTACATCAAGTTGCTGCTGCAGGATGTTACCATCAAGCTGTGTTAAAGGTGCCAAACGAGGCGCAATACCCGCATTGTTCACCGCGATATCAAGTTTTCCAAAACTTTCTTGTGCGAGTTTAACTAAGGCTTCAGAATGATCTTCTTGCGAAATATCTCCAGCCAAGACAACAACTTCAGCGCCGAGCGCCCTCGCCTGCTCTGCGGTTTCATTTAAGCCTTCCGCATTGAAATCAGCTAGGCACAAACTTGCGCCACGCTTTGCTAGCGCAAGCGACAATGCGGCACCAAAGCCACTCGCTGCGCCTGTTATCAATGCGCTCTTACCCGTAAAATCCAGTAAACTATCCATTCGTTTTTCCTTAGATTGTAAAACCGCCGTCGACAACAATGCACTCGCCCGTTGTATAACTTGATGCGTCGCTTGCTAAATAAAGTACAGTGCCTGCCATTTCCTCAGGCTCGGCATGCCGATGCATTGGAATACTCTGCATCGCCATTTTATACATGCTTTCGTTGGTAAATAGCGCGCCTGCAAACTTGGTCTTCGTTAGACCCGGAAGCAGCGCATTAACTCGAATATTGAACGGCGCACATTCTTTAGCAAAAGCCTTAGTCATATTAATAACAGCCGCTTTGGTAATAGAATAAATGCCCTGCATCATGCCGGGCTGCAAACCATTAATAGAAGCAGTGTTTACGATTTTTCCGCCGCCATTTTTTCTCATCAGTTTCCCAGCTTCAACCGACATAAAGAAATAACCGCGAATATTCACATCAGCTGTTTTGTTATAGCTTTCAATATCCGTATCTAAAATATGACCAAAGTACGGATTAGCCGCTGCGTTGTTGACTAAAATATCTAAGCGACCATGTTTATTGCTAATGTACTCAAACGTTTCCTTAATCTGCTCCATGCTTCCCACGTGGCACGCTAGCGCTTCTGCTGAACCGCCTGAAGCTATAATTTCATCCGCGACAGCTTGGCAACCTTCAATTTTTCGACTCGAAACAATTACATGCGCGCCTTGCTCTGCTAACAGCTTAACAATCGCTTCACCAATACCCCTACTCGCACCGGTAACCAATGCTATCTTTCCCGTCAGATCAAATAAATTCGTAGCCATATTCGTTTGCCTTAATAGTTCTTTAAAGTTCGCGCAGGTCTACCCAACAACCCACTTTAAATCGCGGCAGATTGTTGAACCTTGAGCGAATCTGTTAATTCAAAATGTATTCCAAATTGCCTAATTCTTATCTAGTTCAGAGCTAGATCAGCGCATCCGGAACCACTACAACTTTGCCTTTAACCTGGCGATTCATCACCTTAGCCAAAGCGTCGGATGTGCGAGACAGTGGAAATATTTCGTCTGTTTCTAGGTGTACTTTGCCTTCTTTATACCAAGCAAATAGCTCTTGCATGTTTTGCAAGAAGTTCATAGGTTCGTGGGTCACAAAACTTCCCCAAAATACACCCATTACTGCGTACTCTTTTACCAACGCCAAGTTAACGGGTAACTGAGGTATTCGGCCTGATGCAAAACCAACCACCAACAAACGTCCATTTCGCGCCATAGAACGCGTGCAGGCATCAAAAGCGTCTCCACCAACAGGGTCATACACGACGTCGACACCCTTGCCGCCCGTTAGCTCTTTAAGCGCGGCTTTTAGGTCGGTCTCGGTGTAGTTTACGAGCTCATCCGCGCCATTCGCTTTGGCCATGTCTAGCTTTTCTTGCGAGGAGCACACAGCAATAACGCGAGCACCCATGGCTTTACCAATTTGGACGGCAGCAATACCTGTTCCGCCGGCTGCGCCAAGCACCACAAGTGTTTCTCCAGCTTTAATTCGAGCGCGCTGTTTTAGAGCATGGTGCGCTGTGCCATGCGCGCACATTATGTTTGCTGCATCCACGTCGGAGACATCGTCGGATACAGGCATCACTAAGCGTGCATTCACAATCGCTTTTTCTGCAAACCCACCATAAGAACGGTTTGTGCAAATGAGTCGTTGACCAATTTTTAGGTGCTTAACACCCTCACCCAAGGCTTCGACTTCGCCACAAAACTCGACACCTGGCACAAAAGGTCGCTCAGGTTTCACTTGATACAGACCCTGCACTAACAGGCCGTCTGGAAAATTCACGCCTGTTGCTAAAACCTTAACCCGAACTTCACCCTTTGCCGGCGATGGCTCTTCTACATCGGTATATTTTAAGGTGTCGATCGGGCCAAACTCTTCACATACTATCGCTTTCATCTAATTCATCCTGTTCGTATCTATTCGTTTAGGCAGCTGATCTCGGCGGCGCTTAAGCTTCGGTTTTAATTACGTGCAGCGCTGCCATCGCTAAAGGCGCGACAAACGCACCCACCTTGCTTGCCTGCTTGCTTGACGCATTCCCATCTAAGGCGCGTTTTGCAACGCCTTGTGCGATAGCCGCCAAACGGAAGAAGCTAAAGGCCAAGTAAAACGCCCAATGTTCAATTTTTTCAATTCCCATAGCTGCGCAGTAAGCCGCAACATAATCGGCCTCACTCGGGATCCCCAGAGCGTCGCGATTCGCACCAGCTAAACCACTCATATTTCCCGAATTAGCCGGCATTCGAAGCTGCATACATTGATACGCCAAATCCGCAAACGGGTGTCCTAAAGTTGACAACTCCCAATCCAACACGGCGATCACTCGAGTCTCATCTTTCGCAAACATCATATTGTCTAGACGAAAGTCTCCGTGCACTAGCGATATACGACCGTCATCTTCTGGCATATTTGAGTTAAGCCATTCAATGAGCTGGTCCATTGCGGGAATTTTTTGCGTTTCGGATACTTTGTATTGCTGGCTCCAACGCGAGAGCTGTCGTTCAAAGTAACTACCCGGCTTGCCATAGTCTTGCAAACCCACTTCTTCTAGATCGACAGAGTGGATGCTCGCCAGCACATCGCCCATTTGCTTGTAAGCTTTGCGGCGCTCTTCATTGCTTTCTGCTCCAACTCCTAGCTCAGGCAAGGCTGCATCCCAAAAAATACGACCTTCGCAGAATTCCATCACGTAGAACATCGAACCAATCACGGCGGTGTCTTCACATAGGTGAAATACCTTAGGCACGGGCACAGGCGTATTTTCTAGCGCTTTATACACTTTAAATTCGCGGTCGACCGCATGGGCAGACTTAAGAAGTTTGCCCGAAGGTTGGCGACGCAACACATAACTACCGGAGTCCGCACTTAGCTTAAACGTCGGATTAGACTGACCTCCAGAAAACTTCTCGGCACTACGCAGGCCAGAAAAGCCCGCAATATGTTCCGTTAGATACTTCCCTAAAGAAGCAATATCTAGGGACTCCACATCAGAACTCATAAAGATTCCTTTTTTGTTATTAATCGTCAGAACTTACTTCGACATCGCCGCATAACCCGCGGCAAGCGAACGACCTAGCTGCATCATATGCACTTGGTCAGGGCCATCAGCAAGACGGATTGTGCGAGCCATTTGATAGGCTTGCGGCAAGAAGGTGTCTTGACTCAAACCCGCAGCACCATGGATCTGAATAGAGCGGTCTATAACCGTACAGGCCATTTGCGGAGCCACAATCTTAATCATCGAAATCAAAGCTTTCGCACCTTTATTGCCCAAGCGATCCATTTGATCTGCCGCTTTCAAGGTAAGTAGTCTCGCTTGCTCTATTTCACAGAAAGAGATCGCAATATCTTCTCGCACAGAACCTTGCTTACTAAGAGGCCGACCAAAAGCAATACGCGATTCAGCGCGTTGACACATCATTTCTAGAGCCCGCTGCGCAGCACCGACAAGGCGCATACAATGATGAATACGGCCAGGCCCTAAACGGCCTTGCGCAATTTCAAAGCCACGCCCCTCGCCCAAAATAATATTCTCCGCCGGTACGCGCACATTCTCAAACGTAATTTCGGCATGCCCTTCTGGCGCATCATCATTGCCAAACACTTTCATCGGGCGCACGATCGTGACGCCTGCGGTATCGATCGGCACAAGAATTTGAGATTGTTGCAGGTGACGGTTTTCATTGTCTGGGTCAGTTTTACCCATCACGATAAGTATCTTGCAACGAGGATCGCAGGCACCAGAGATATACCATTTGCGGCCATTGATAATGTAGTCGTCGCCGTCTCTGGTAATGCTGGTTTCTATATTGGTCGCATCGCTCGATGCAACATCCGGCTCGGTCATGGCAAACGCAGAACGAATTTCGCCCGCTAGCAAAGGCTCTAGCCATCGCTTTTTCTGCTCTTCAGTACCATAACGCACCAACACTTCCATATTGCCGGTGTCGGGCGCACTGCAGTTAAACACTTCAGAGCCAAAACGCGTACGCCCCATAATTTCTGCCAAAGGCGCATATTCTAAGTTTGTTAAACCTGCACCATGATCGCTTTCAGGGAGGAACAAATTCCACAAGCCTTGGGCTTTGGCCAGCGCTTTCAGTTCTTCGATTTGCGGAGGAATAGCCCAACGGTCTTCGCCACTTTCAATCGCATCATTCAATTCTTTTTCTATTGGATATAAGTGGGTATCCAAAAATAGCTGTACGTCTTTGAGGAGTTTTTTGACTTTAGCCGAGTATTCAAATTCCATTCTTAGCACCTTTGAGTGTGTCGCATTAATCTAACGTGGACACAGTGTAGGAATAGCCGAATCATCATTGAAGTTTATTTTATTTATACCCAATCATCACGGATAATGATTATTAGACCTTAATCTTGGTAGAATCGTAGCTGAAGAGGCAAGCGTCACAGCTAGCCTAGAGACAACAGAGACACCCTTGTATGCAAATCAATAAAGTCGATTTAAATCTGTTTATCGTACTCGATGCGATTTACTCAGAGCGAAACCTTACCCGAGCAGCCGACGTGCTGCATATCACTCAGCCAGCGGTGAGTAACTCGCTCGCTCGCCTGAGAAGACATTTTGATGACGAACTCTTTACTAGAAAGTCAGGACATATGGTTCCGACTCCTCTCACCGAAAATATCATTGAGCGAATTCAGCAGTCTTTATCGGGCCTAGAAAGTAGCTTGCATGAACACAACACCTTCGAGCCGAGAGAATCAACCCGCACCTTTCGTTTTTCGATGAATGATACGTCTGAGTCTTATCTTCTGCCCCGCCTTATGAAGGCGCTTGAAGACTGCGCACCGAACATTTCCGTCGAAAACTATGCACTGCCGCGCGACGAAGTGAGCAAAGCTTTTAGCGGCGGCGACCTAGATTTCGCATTAGACGTCCCCCTACTGAACGACACCCATCTTGTACATGAACCTCTAGCACAAGACCGTTTTGTCTGTATTGCGCGCCACGACCACCCTCGCATTCAAGGCTCAATGAGTTTGGATCAATACTTGAGTGAACCTCATATCAACATTTCAAACCGGCGCAAAGGCATAGGCCATATAGACGCCCACTTGAATCGCTTAGGACTTCAGAGAGAAATAAAATTAAGGGTGCAGCATTTTCGCGCGGCACCCGCTATTGTTGAAAGCACCGACATGTTGCTCACCATCCCAGAGAGCCTTGCTCGATATCAATCATTGCAAGTGCTCGAATTGCCCTTTGCCCTGCCAAATTTGGACTGGCATTTGTACTGGGCCTCAAACTACGAAAAAGATAATGCCCACAGTTGGATGCGAGAGCGCATATTCGATATATTCAGAACGCACTCTCTAAGTGCTAATCTCTAATAAAAAAACTTGGTAAACATTCATGCAGAAACAGATATTTAAAGCTGGGGTCATCGGCTCCGCCGCAATCTTTTTACTATTTTTCGTTTTCTACGTATCGCCCGCAGCATTGGCGGACGGAGATATCATAGGCGCCTTTATGGCTGGTTTCGTCAACCCTTACGCAAGCGGCTATGCAGTTGATGCCATTATGTGTTGGTGTATTCTATGCTTCTGGGTGATATACGAACGCAACACACAAGGCATCAAACACGGCTGGCTGTGCTTAGTATTGGGCGTTGTGCCGGGCGTAGCCGTTGGTTTCGCGGCCTACTTAATACTGCGTCTTCCGTATCAAAAACCGGTTCAAGAATGATTCGCGTTTTTAGCCACGACAACGTATTCATGGTTTATAACCTGCGTAATATTCTTGAAAACGCAGGTATACCCTGTCTGCTAAAGAACGAACAAACTTATTCCGCAGCAGGAGAATTACCGCCAACAGAGGTGTGGCCAGAAATCTGGGTCGACCCTCTTCATACAGAGAAAGCAGAACAACTTATTGATCTAGCCCTAAACGGCGATCCTAGCCAGACACACTGGGCTTGCCCAAAGTGCTCCGAGCAAAACCCTCCCGCATTTGATCTGTGCTGGCAGTGTGAATGTGAACGGCCCGAACTATGACAAGAGAAGAAACTCAACGAAATTAGGAACAGCAACGCTCGCAGCACCTAAAATTTGGCTATCAAAATGAGAAGTAACCGCCGAAGCCTCTAAATTAATTTCGATGGTTTCGGCGCCAGAGTTATTCGCTACCTCGACAAAGCCTGCCGCAGGATAGACATGACCAGAGGTGCCAATCGCAACAAACAAATCGCAGAACTCTAGAGCATCATATATCTCGTCCATGGCTAAGGGCATCTCACCAAACCACACAATATGCGGCCGCAAAGAGCCCTCCGCGCCACACTCGCTGCAAGTATCTTGCTTTGAACTGTCTTCAACACAGGCACTCAAAGCATCACAACTCTCGCAACGTAACTTTAACAACTCACCATGCATATGCAGCAAGTTCTTAGAACCCGCCCTCTCGTGAAGATCATCTATGTTTTGAGTGACCAGTAGAAATTTTCCGCCCTGTTCCAGAAGCCCCTTTTCAAGTTTCGCAAGCGCGAGATGGGCTTCGTTTTCCTGAACATCATTCGACACTAACTGGCGGCGACGCTGGTTGTAAAAGTCTAAAACGAGTTCAGGGTTTCGCGCATAACCTTCTGGCGAAGCAACATCCTCTATCCGATGTTCTTCCCACAAGCCATCACTCGCACGAAAGGTTTTGATGCCAGACTCTGCAGACACACCTGCTCCAGTTAAGACAACAACGGACTTATATTTCATTGCTTCACCTCTGCGCTCTTGGCCTGTCAATTCTATACCTTCGTTACCATAAATGGTCTGGTCATAGATTGCTAAAAAAACAGATATATAGCGATAAGGGGAATAAGCCTTAAGAACAACAAACCAAAAAATTCTTAGTGGTTCAACCTTGGCCTTCGGCCAAAACCGAATGTTGGTGACATGATTTTTGATGCGAGGAAAGAGCACAAAGCTAGAGGTTTTACCTTGCCCGAAATCGTACTGCTAAAAGAGCAAAGCGAACACTTTTGAAAGTTGTGAGAATGATGACTTTAGTGTGACGCATAACATTACCCTCTGCGCTAATTACGGGGGCGGCTTGGCTGCCTAAGCACGTTGGCCTTATCTTTTTGGCCAAGCCTTAACGGCCAAAAGGCAGAGCACCTCACTTCAAATGAAGCAGCTGCTCGATTTCATCGGCGTCGATGGTTTCTTTTTCTTGCACGGCTGCAGCGAGTTTCTCTAGCTTGTCTTTGTTGCTTATCAGCAGCTCTAGAGTTTCTGTTTCTCTACGTTTGATCAGCGCTTCAACTTCTTCATCGATTAGCCTAGCAGTAACATCGCTGTAGTCTTTGGCTTGCGTGAGTTCCATACCTAGGAACGGATGCTCTTCATGTTGAGGATAACTTACGGCGCCAAGTGTCTTGCTCATGCCCCACTGTGAAACCATTGAGCGAGCTAAGCGTGTCGCCTGCTTTAGGTCATCGGCGGCACCGGTGCTTACGCCCCCAAGGCAAACTTTCTCTGCACAGCGACCACCCAGTAAAACGCTAATTTTGTCTTCTAAGTAGTCTTGAGGAAAGTTGAGGCGGTCTTCTTCTGGCTGCGTTTCCGTTACACCAAGTGCTCGACCACGTGGAATGATGGATACTTTTGCAACAGGATCAGCGTTGGGCAATAGTAACGCCGTTAAGGCATGACCTGATTCATGCACCGCGATGCGGTGACGGTCTTGCTTGTTGACAATCTCCTGACCGACCGCTCCGAGTAAAATTTTATCGTGTGCGTATTCGAAGTCCTCGTGACTGATATATTTTTTGTCTGTTCTGGCTGCGTGAAGGGCCGCTTCGTTCACAAGGTTTTCGAGGTCAGCCCCAGAAAAACCAATTGTTCGCGCCGCATAATCCTCAAGGTTTACGTTTTTGTCGATGGGCTTTGCTTTCGTATGCACGGCTAAAATGGAACAACGCGCCTTTTTTTGCGGAAGATCAAGTGTCACCTTTCTATCAAATCGTCCTGGTCGCAGTAAGGCTGGGTCAAGCACATCTGGGCGATTGGTTGCAGCGAGAATGATCACAGGGTCAGCACTTGTGAATCCGTCCATCTCAGCAAGAATTTGGTTGAGTGTTTGTTCGCGTTCGTCGTTACCGCCCCCCATTCCGGTGCCGCGCACTCGGCCCACAGAATCAATCTCATCGATAAAAATTAATGCAGGGGCTAACTTCCTAGCCTCCTCAAACATGTTTCTGACGCGAGAGGCTCCTACGCCAACAAACATCTCTACGAATTCTGAACCGCTAATGCTAAAAAACGGAACGTTCGCCTCAGCGGCGGTCGCTTTTGCCAGTAGAGTTTTACCTGTTCCGGGTGGCCCCATCAGCAAAATACCTTTGGGTAGCTTCGCGCCCAGTTTTCGAAATTTCTCAGGGTTTTTGAGGTAGTCAATTACCTCGCGTAATTCTTCCTTTGCAGACTCGAGCCCAGCGACCTCTTGAAAGCTGATATGTACGGCAAGTTTTTCGTAGCGTCGGGCTTTCGACTGACCAAAGCCAAATACCCCTCCACGACCGTTGCCAAGGCGCGACTGAAGTGCACGGTTAGAGTACGCAAAGAACCCAAAGATCAACACCCACGGAAGTATGTTCATCAATATCGTTAACCATATTGGTAGTTCTGAGGATCGAACCTCTACTGCAATATCGTGACGTTCAAATAAGGGCAAAAGTGTCGGGTCGTTGAACTCGGGCATGGTTGTTTGGATACGCTTAGGCTTCCCTGCGTCGTCCTTGCTCTTTGCATTGCCATATATCTTAAAGCCTTGAATGACGACTGACTCGATTCCCTCTTGTGCAACCATGGTTTTGAAACTCGAGTAACTAAGCGTTTCGACTTTGGCTTGGTTGGGTTGCAGCAAACTGTAATAAAGAAAGAGCGTAATAAATGTAAACAGGAAGGGGCGCCAGTCGAATACTGGATGCACGGGTTGCTTTTCTGGGTTTCGTTGCGTTGTGCTGTCTTGCCTATTCGGCTTCTCGGCCACGGGAGCAGTCCTGTTCAAGTTTATTTTTAAAGAATGTAGGTGATGCTTAAAATTGTAATGCCTATGGCCTGCTTGAAGTCGTGTTCTAGATCAAGTTGAGCTTAACTTTAGAGAATGGGGTTCAGAAAATGCACGTAACCTAGATGGAAAGTGGCTAAGTGGTTAAGTGGTTAAGTGGTTAAGTGGAAGGAGAAGCAATTCTCTGTAGGCTCGACATATGAAACGCGCGACCGCTTAGAAAAAATGCACGTTGAACTAAGGTGCTCATTATTGCTCGCAACAAAATACCCTTCAAAAGACCTATATAGCTAAAGCCTTTTCAAGTGCGGCGTTCCATATTTCTAACTTTTTCTCTCGTGAGACACTTGCATGCGCGGGACTGGTAGATGGTAAGCATTCCGTCGCGATATCTCGCTGCAACAAGAACTCTTTACCTAAGTGCTGCTTAAACAACTTATGCGCTGCCTGCCCGTTGAACAAACAGGTTTTGATGCTCGAATGCTGCCGCAAAAAGACTTCGAAGTTATTTGCTTGCACAGTCGATTTATCTATCGCTGAATCTAGACTTCCCGGACGATGACATTGCTCGATCACGTCCCAAACTGCGACGCCTTTGCCAGTTAAAGCCTGACATCGCTCAGCATAATCCGAGTGGGGTTCAAAGCCAAAGACCTGACTCATGATCCACCAAAAAACGTTATTTGGGTTGCCGTAATATTGCCCGCTAGATAATGAACGTTGACTCGGCATACTCCCTAAAACTAGCACACTTGCACTGCTACCAATTAAGGGTGCAAACGCTTTGTCTATGGGCTTTGTCACGCCGCAGTCTTCCTTCTTTTTCCGTCAGGCCTATAGCTTAGCTTTAATTGAAGACGAGACTGCCATAGCGTTTTTAACGGCGTCATCAATAGACGCACCCAAGGCTAGCCCCACACCCATTCGGCGCTTGCCAGAGACCTCTGGCTTACCAAACAAACGCAACTGCGTGTCTGGCTGCGCAAGGGCTTCGTTAAATCCAGAAAACGACACAGTCGAACTTTCACCTTCAACCAAAATAACCGAAGACGCAGCCGGCCCTAATTGTTTGATACTAGGTATCGGCAAGCCTAAAAACGCTCGGGCGTGTAAGGCAAATTCTGAAAGGTCTTGTGAGATAAGGGTGACTAAGCCTGTATCATGAGGCCTAGGGGATACTTCACTAAAATAGACTTCGTCGCCTTTAATAAACAACTCGACACCAAAAAGCCCATTGCCGCCTAGACTTGCCGTCACTTTGTGGGCAATTTCTTTCGATCTCTCTAATGCTAAGTCTGACATGGCTTGTGGCTGCCATGATTGCTGATAGTCACCATCCTTTTGAACATGGCCGATTGGCGCACAATAAGAGGTGCTGCCACCATGACGAACGGTCAGTAGCGTAATTTCATAGTCAAAGTCGACGCTAGCTTCAACGATCACTTTACCAGCACCTGCCCTGCCACCAGACTGCGCTACTTCCCACGCCTCAGGAATTTCAGAAAAATCGGCAATTCTACTTTGTCCTTTGCCCGACGAGCTCATAATTGGTTTTACAAAGCACGGCACACCAAGCTCTTTAACAGACGCTTCAAAGTCTGCAAAGGTGTCAGCAAATTGATATTTTGAAGTCTTTAAGCCAAGTTCTTCCGCCGCTAAGGTTCGAATACCTTCACGGTTCATGGTTAAGTGCACCGCGCGCGCTGAAGGCACAACGGTAAAACCTTCAGACTCAAGCTTAAGCAACTCCCCTGTCGCTATTGCTTCAATTTCTGGCACGATAAAATCGGGACGCTCAAGCTCGATAACCTTACGCAAGGCATTTGCATCGAGCATATCAATAACATGATAACGATGTGCAACCTGCATCGCTGGCGCATTTGGGTAACGGTCAACAGCAATAACTTCAACGCCCAAACGCTGTAACTCAATTACGACTTCTTTACCCAACTCTCCAGCGCCGCAAAATAATACCTTTGTCGCGCCCTTACATAGCGCTGTGCCTAACTCTGTCATGTTTACCTTACCTTTTAAGCTTATCGGCGTTTCGAATCATCATGCTTCAGGCCATATTGTTTCGAGCGGCTATGTTTCAAGCGGCTATGTAACCGACATTTAGCACTTATCTAACAGCTATATATATGAAGCTGATTCGCGCTCGCGAACTTTACACATCACGTCTTCTTTTTGTTCATTACTCATCGACTGCCAATGTGTAATCTCAAGTCCCGAACGGTGGCACCCTACACAAATATCATTTTCATCTAGGGCACAAATACTGACACAAGGAGACGCGACCGCGCTTTTTTGATCATTGCCCATCGAATTGCTCTTCTACTAATTTTAAATGTTCACTATACCGCGCGCCATTTGCCACATAGTGCGAGGCACTATATTCCAGCATCTGCATTTGAGCTTCGCTCATTGTTCGCTTGATCTGAGCAGGACTTCCAACAACCAACGAACCATCAGGGATTTCCATCTTTTCTGGCACAAGTGCATTGGCTCCGATCAAGCAATACTTGCCAATTTTAGCGCCATTCAACACTACTGCATTAATGCCTATAAGACTGTACTCACCTATGTCACAGCCATGCAGCATGGCATTGTGTCCGACTGTCACCCCTTTTCCGATGGTAAGCGGGTAACCAGGATCAATGTGCAAGACCGCACCATCTTGAACATTACTATCCGGGCCTAAGGTCACTTTGTCGTTATCAGCACGGATAACAACATTAAACCAAACACTTGCGCCTTCATGGATTTCTATGTCACCGATCAAGGTCGCATTGGGCGCAATAAAACTTGGTTTGCCAAGTTCAACTGGCGCTTTGTCTTTTAAACTGTATTTCACAAACGGCTCCGCTCATAATCATCAAAAATTGTAATGTCGGCATCAAAAGCTTGATTCATTAACTCTACGACCACGATCGCAGACAAGCCCCATATTTGGTAAGTTTCGCCCAGATCGTGATATTCGTAAGACGGCACCGACAACGCTATGCCTTTGTACGTCATTTTATCGCGCCGCGTCGGTTCAGTCGTTAAAAAGTACTCTACTGGCACTTTAAAAACCCGATCTAGTTCAGCTGGGTTCGGTGTTAGCTCGACATCCTCGGGTACTAAGCCGACGAATGGGGACACACGAATACCGTGAAGAGACACGACGTGACTAAGCGGCGAGACAATTTCGACGTCTTCGGGCTTTATTCCAATTTCTTCGTGACACTCGCGCAGCGCGGTGTTTTCGATAATTTTATCACTAAGGTCGAACTTGCCACCCGGAAACGCTACCTGCCCTTTGTGGGTGCTAAGCGACTGCGAGCGACGAGTAAAAATAATCTCTGGATGCCGAGCATTGCGAGTAACAGGCACCAAAATGCCTGCCTCGGGCATATCTTCTTCAATGCTTCGAGGTTCATAATCCTGAAACCTCGCCACTAGTTTATCTATTAGACTCATGATTTAACGCTACTTTTTAGGGCTGACGCACCTTAGCACAGCCGCCAATGATTGTTAATTCAACACGTTTCACTCACAATCAAAGTACATTGATGCATTCTTAGCAGAACGCGCTCTTAACAACGCATACCAATCTATAGAGTGAAGTAAATGAAGTACTGCAGCAACTGCGGCCACAAGGTCGACCACAAAATTCCTGACGATGACACGAGGCACCGCCACGTTTGCGGTCAGTGCAATACAATTCACTACCAAAACCCGAATGTTGTTTCAGGCACGATCCCTGTATTTGAAGGGAAAATATTACTGTGCAAACGAGCGATCGAACCTCGCTATGGTTTTTGGACCCTGCCAGCTGGCTTTATGGAAAACCAGGAAACCACGCTCGAAGGTGCGGCAAGAGAGACATGGGAAGAAGCTGAGGCCAGAGTTATTATTCATAGCCTTTATACGGTTATAAACGTACCACAGATCGACCAAGTCCATATGTATTTTTTGGCGACCTTAATAGATGGAAAGTTTGGGGTTGGTTCAGAGAGCCTTGAATGCAAATTATTTGCCGAAGATGAGATTCCGTGGGATGAGATTTCTTTCCCTACCGTTAAGCGAACATTAAAACTTTACTTTGAAGATCGGCAACATGGCCACTTCCCAACCCATGTAAGCGACATATTCAAAGAACCTAGAGAGGCCGAGTTCGAAGTCATAAGGGATGAGTGAAGCCATCAAAATTGAGCCAGCTTATCTACTTGATACGCCGGCTCTTCATATGGGTGCGCGCGCTTCAATGCGTCAACAACTGCGACAATGCATTCGTCATCGCAAATCATCTCTACTTTAAGCTCTTCAACCTTGAGCACGGCACCAATTTCCCCTAAAAAAGGATTTGATCCTTCCCTAGGCATAAACTGCCCTGCTCCAAGAGTTTGCCAACAACACTGCTCGTAGTCGCCCTGACGCCCTGCGCCGGCTTCAAAAACGGCGAGTTTTACCTGCTCTACGTGCGCAACAGGGACAAAAAAGCTCAAACGATACATAAATTCTCACAGGAGACAGGGGGCAAGAAAAGGCTATAGCGACGGAGGAAACAAGCGTTTATCACAGTAACAAACCGATCAAAAAAGAGCCAAGAAAAGTTACCCACTGTTTCTGTGGATAAGTCTGGGGAAACCTCGTCAGTAAGTGCTCTTCTCCCTTGTTATATCTACCCTCTCAACAAAATGATAAAATTTTAGCCATGTTTTATTTTTCCTTACAAAACAACAACTTAATAAAATCAATGCGGGCATAACAAAAACGTTATCGGGGTAACACAAGTTCTAGGCTATTGAAAACAAAAATGTGAATAAAAATTTCCTTATGCGCCAAAATCACGCACAAAAAAGCCCCACAACCATGCATGAATGAGTCAATGTGAAAGGGAATACAGCAGAACGACAAAACTCGGGTTAATTATAATTTTTTCCCAAGAACAGCTCTGAGTAATAGTTTGGCACAACTTCAAAAATCTGCTCAGGTATTTTTAGTCTATTTGAGCATTAGAAAGCGAGGTGATATAAAAAAACCGCACACTGGATAAGCCATTGTGCGGTTTCTGACACTTCGAGCACTAGCGTAAACTAGAACTTATCCAAAGTGCTTGCGACCATTGCGGAACAAACGCAACCATGGCGCGTCTTCGCTCCAATCTTGAGGGTGCCAAGAGTTCTGCAAGGCTCGGTACACCCTTTCAGGATGCGGCATCATAATAGTCACTCGACCATCTTCTGAACACAGACCCGTAATGCCCTCAGGGGAACCATTCGGGTTACTTGGGTAGCGCTCGGCGACTTGCCCATAATTATCAATGTAGCGCAGCGCTATTTGCCCGCCGTCCTGCAATGAAGCAATAGAGCCTGCGTGAGAAAATTCTGCACGACCTTCACCGTGCGCCACGGCAACAGGCATTTTTGAACCATCCATCCCCTGCAAGAAGAAGGAGTTCGACTTTTGCACTTCAACCATAGCAACGCGCGCTTCGAACTGCTCCGAGCGGTTACGCACAAAGTGCGGCCAATGCGTGGTACCAGGAACCAGCTCTCTAAGGTTAGAAAGCATTTGGCAGCCATTACAGACACCTAAGGCCAACGTATCTTGTCGTTCGAAGAAGCCACTGAACTGAGCACGAACCGCCTCATTAAAGAGTATAGATTTCGCCCAGCCTTCACCAGCGCCCAGAACATCGCCGTATGAGAAACCACCACACGCTACAAGCGCATTAAATTGGGACAGGTCATGTCTGCCAGCCGCAAGATCGCTCATATGAACGTCAAACGCTTCAAAACCTGCACGCGTGAACGCTGCAGCCATCTCGATTTGCCCATTCACGCCCTGCTCTCTAAGCACAGCAATTTTAGGTGCGGCGCCGGTATTGATATAAGGCGCTGCCACATTCTCATTGTGATCAAAACTCAAGGTCGCACTTAAGCCCGGGTCTTTTGCATCTGCCAGCGCGTCAAACTCTTGCTGTGCACACTCAGAGTTATCTCTAAGCGATTGCATGCGATAACTTGTTTCTGACCACAGCTGCCAATATTTAGCTCGCGGAGTATCAATAACGGGTTCATCTTCAAAGGCAAAACGAATGTGGTCGTCATCATTTAACTGACCAATCACGAGCGTATGCTCACCAAGTCCAGCCGCCGTAAACTGTTGCAGCACCTCTTCAGTATCGCTCGCACGAACCTGAATGACCGCGCCTAGCTCTTCATTAAACAACTCTCGGGCAAAATGCGACGCATCCTCGGCCAACATGTCTAACTTGATATCTATGCCAACGTGACCCGCAAACGACATCTCACAAAGTGTCGCAAAGACTCCGCCGTCTGAACGGTCGTGATAAGCCAATAATTTGCCGTCACCATTTAAGCCCTGAATCACAGCGAAAAAGGCTTTCAAGTCTTCAGGGTCATCCAAATCTGGGCTTACAGCACCGACTGCTTTATAGACCTGCGCCAATGCTGATCCACCTAAACGGTTTTGACCATTCGCTAGGTCGATAAGAATTAAGTCTGTTTCTCCGGCATCTGTTTTCAATTCAGGCGTTAAGGTCTTTCGAACATCAACAACGGGCGAGAAACCCGAAACAATAAGCGATAATGGTGAGACGACCGAACGCGTTTCGCGCCCCTCTTCCCAAACAGTCTTCATAGACATTGAGTCTTTGCCGACAGGAATAGTGATACCCAGAGCTGGGCAAAGCTCCATCCCCACCGCTTGTACTGTTTTATACAGGTTTTCATCTTCACCCGGATGTCCGGCTGCAGCCATCCAGTTAGCAGACAAGCGAATGTCAGATAATTTTCCGATTGAAGCAGCCGCCATGTTGGTGACCACCTCACCCACTGCCATTCTTCCTGAAGCCGCTGCATCAATAATTGCTATTGGCGTACGTTCACCCATCGCCATCGCTTCGCCGGCATAGCCAACAAGGTCAGAACTTGTTACGGCCACATCGGCCACAGGCACCTGCCATGGTCCGACCATCTGGTCGCGCGCAACCATGCCTGTGATACTGCGATCACCGATTGTGATCAAGAAGCTTTTGCTCGCAACTGCCGGCAAAGTCAAGATGCGCTCTGCTGCCTCAACTATATCTACTTCTCTAGAGTCAAAGACATCCTTAGTAAACGAGCTAGACTCTACCGAACGGTGCATTTTTGGTGCCTTACCAAATAAAACCGACATCGGTAAGTCGACAGGTTTGTTGTCGAACTGAGGATCTTCAACAATCAACTCATGCTCTTCAAGCGCTTCACCAACCACTGCATAAGGGCAGCGCTCTCGCTCACAAATTGCTTCGAAACGCGCTAAATCTTTAGGTTCTACCGCAAGCACATAACGTTCTTGCGACTCGTTACACCAAATTTCATGAGGCGCCATACCTGGCTCGTCGTTCGGTACTTTACGTAAATCGAATTTACCGCCACGACCACCATCTTTTACAAGCTCAGGAAACGCATTCGATAAGCCGCCGGCACCCACATCATGAATGAAGGCCACTGGATTGTGGTCGCCTAACTGCCAACAGCGGTCGATTACTTCTTGGCATCGTCTTTCCATCTCAGGATTTTCACGCTGTACCGAGGCAAAATCTAAGTCGGCATTACTCGCACCCGAATCCATTGAAGACGCTGCACCGCCGCCAAGCCCTATGAGCATAGCTGGCCCACCAAGCACAATCAGCTTAGCTCCCACGGGTATATCGCCTTTATCAACATGATCAGCACGAATGTTACCCATGCCTCCGGCAATCATAATAGGCTTGTGATAACCCTTTACTTCTTTTCCTGTGACGCAGAGTACTTCTTCTTCGTAGGTTCTAAAGTAACCACACAAATTAGGACGACCAAATTCGTTATTAAATGCGGCGCCACCAATAGGACCTTCAAGCATGATGTCGAGGGCCGAACAAATTCGTTCTGGTTTGCCGTAGTCTGTCTCCCACGCGTGTTCAAAATCAGGGATGCGCAAATTTGATACCGTAAAGCCCGACATACCGGCTTTTGGCTTAGAGCCTTTGCCTGTAGCACCTTCGTCACGAATCTCACCACCAGAGCCCGTCGATGCGCCAGAGAACGGAGAAATTGCCGTTGGGTGGTTATGCGTTTCAACCTTCATCAGAATATGAATATCTTCTTCCGAACCTTCATATTTCATAGAGTCTGGGTTTGGATAGAAGCGAATGCCTCGACTACCTTCGATAACAGCAGCGTTATCAACGTATGCCGATAACACGCCCTCTCCACCCAATTCATTGGTATTTTTGATCATTGCAAAGAGCGATTTGTCTTGCGCTTCGCCGTCAATATCCCATGAAGCGTTAAAAATTTTATGGCGACAATGTTCAGAGTTAGCCTGAGCAAACATCATCAATTCAACATCAGAAGGATTTCTTCCCAGTTGCACAAATGCTTTAGCTAAATATTCAATTTCATCTTCTGCAAGTGCCAAGCCGATTCGCTTGTTCGCCTCTTGCAAAGCAGACTCTCCGTACGACATAACGTCGACGGTGCTTAAAGGCTTAGGATCGGTATGACGGAACAACAAATCTGCGCCTGCCGTTTCATGAAATACAGCTTGCGTCATGCGGTCGTGCAGAACTTTTGAAAGAGCACTACGCTCCTCCATTTTTAGCTTGCCGTCGATCCGCACATAAAATGCCATACCACGCTCAATTCGACTCACCTTAGTGAGGCCGCAACCACGCGCGATATCGGTCGCTTTACTAGACCATGGCGAGATAGTGCCGGGTCTTGGCACAACCAAAAATAAAACGCCATCTACCGGCTCTACTTTTGCTTTAGGCCCGTAGGTCAATAGCTTGTTTAATACATTAAGTTCTGATTGATCCAGCTCAGTGTCTAAATCAACAAAATGCATAAATTCGGCATATACCGAAGTCACATTAAGCTGCAACGCCTGCAATTGCGCTAACAAAGATTGTTGTTTGAACGTAGATAGGGCTGGAGCGCCTCGTAATTGCAACATATTAAGGGCGTGCCTCTTAGCAAGATGAGAAAGGCGCGTATGATACTGCAATCGCAGCATGCTGTTAATACGCATTTGCAAAAGACCTCGCAATATCTATTGCGGCGTCAATATATCTCGCACATGCAAATATTTTCCCTATACTTTTTAAAGGTTTATCTATTGACGATGCGGCGTGTTATTGAAACTATAGCCGCCACAAATTCATACAAGGCAGTACATTTGGCGCGACATACTTTCGTAGACATTGGCTTGAGCACTAAGGTTTTTTTAACCTTGGCTAAGTCGCGCGCCCTAAAACGAGCCCTAATACTGGCATGCAGCAGCTTAACCGCGCTTACCTTGACCGCCTGCGGGCAATCTAGCGCGCTCGAAAAAGTTGAAAACAGGAACACCCTCCATGTTATCACTCGCAATGCACCTGCCGTTTATTACGAAGGCCGAGATGGACCTGAGGGCCTTGAATACGAACTAGCCCAATTATTCGCTGAAGACTTAGGCGTCGAGCTAAATATCAAAGTCGCCTCGACACGCAGCCAGATCCTTTCAGCTTTAGACAACAATTACACCAATATGGCGGCCGCACTCATCGTTTCAGGTGACTCACGGGCAGAAGACTATAACTACAGCCAACCATATTTAGAAACCACCCCCCTCGTCGTCTACCGTTACGGAAGCACTCGACCGCGAGACATTCAAGCCCTACTTGGTAAGCGCGTTGCAGTGGTCAGCGACAGCTACCTGAACTTAGAATTAGACGAACTGAAACAAGCTCACCCAAAGCTCGAATGGCAAGCACTAGACCTTGAAACGATCGACTTAATGCGCATGGTGCAAGAAAAGGAGATCGACTACGCCGTGATCACATCCATTGAACTGGATTTGCATCAATCTTTTTATCCGCGCGTAAGAAAAGGGTTTGCCCTCGGCCCTCCTGAAACCATTGGCTGGTATTTTCCAATATCCAAAGACAACTCTCTGCTTGATCGCGCCAATACGTTTTTAGCACGAGTACAAAGTGACGGCACACTGATGCACCTAAAAGAGCGCTACTTCGGGCACCTTTCACAACTTAACTATGTCGGCGCCAGAACCTTTATTCGTCACACAAAACAACGGCTACCAAAATTTTTGGATACCTACAAAAAAACCAGCGAAGACTTTAATGTCGATTGGCGCTTGATGGCGGCTATGGGCTACCAAGAGTCCCACTGGCAACCAAACGCGACCTCGCCCACTGGTGTTCGAGGCCTAATGATGCTCACACAAGTAACCGCAAAAGAAATGGGGATTGAAAACAGACTCATACCAAGCCAAAGTATTCTTGGGGGCGTCAAGTATTTTGCGCGCGTGCACAAGCGCGTACCCAAAGACATACCAGAACCTGACCGAACCTGGTTTGCCTTAGCCTCCTATAACGTGGGCTATGGCCATGTGGACGATGCGCGAAAGCTCACCGAAAAAGCCGGAAAAGATTCGAAGAAATGGTCTGACGTAAAGGACTTTTTACCCCTTTTACAGAAGAAGAAATACTATTCACAGACGAAACATGGCTATGCCCGCGGAAACGAACCCGTAATCTACGTTCAAAACATACGCCGCTACTATGACGTGCTCACTTGGATATCTAGATCTAAAAAAGAAGAATCACCTCTTTCGAAAGACATATTTGAAGAACGACTTATCAAGTACCAAGACCAGTAGAGAGTAAACCGTTCCTAATACTATAGAAAAATATTCCATAGAATTTGTAACGGTTTGCGAGGCGCCAGACAAAATTAAGTTCGTAAAAAAGGTTCCACCCACGCTTTATTCTGCAAGATTTCGTCGCGAGACAAGCCCGTCAGTTCATAAGGTAAAACGAGCCATTCGTCCGTTTGATGCAAAAAATAATCTGGCTCACGTGAGGTTTGATTCGAACCCGGTTTGTAATACGGCATCGCAATACGGGTATCGTGGGGCATATTGCGCTTCGCTTTAGCCTCTAAACGACCAATCACAGCATCAATATTTCGCCCCGTACTAAATACGTCATCGACGATCAACAAACTATCGGACTGATTCATATTCTCGAGAAGATACTGTATTCCGTGCACTCTAATTTCACGCTGGTCATTTAGCGATTCAAAATAGTCTTCCATGCCACGATAAGATGTGCGAATTGCTATATGATCCGTTTTCACACCAAGCGTTTGCAGGCATTCCTGAACGTAGATCCCGACCGTCGAGCCACCACGCCAAATCCCAACAATAAAATCGGGTTTAAAACCGCTTTCGTATATAGCTACGGCGAGTCGGTATGAGTCGTTGATTAGCTCTTCCTCTTCTACATAGCGCTTCTTTTCTGCGCTCGGCACCTTGTGCTCAAACATGTCTCTGGTCCTATTCACATTTCGCTGGAAAGCAATTCTAAGAATACGCTTAAGCTTGCAAAATAAGCATACAAAAGTAAATATGCGTAGAACATAGTTCGAAGAAAGAGATCATCTCAGTGGTGCAAAAAACATATATTGGTGCTCAAGAGTTGCTTGAAGACTCATTCAAGCTAGGAGCCAAGATAATTGATAGTGGTTTTGAGCCAAGCATTATTATCGCGCTTTGGCGCGGAGGCACTCCAATTGGTATTGCCGTGCAAGAGCTGTTGGAATACCACGGCGTTACCAGTGATCATATTGCTATCAGGACCTCCTCTTACGATAGCGGCATCGACGGACGTTCTAACACTATAAGCATTCACGGCTTAAGCTACTTAGTTAAAACCGTTCGTCATACCGACCGACTTCTAATCGTCGACGATGTATTCGATACTGGCCATACCATTCGCGCTGTTCTTGAAGATTTACGCAGCAAAGCTCGCCTTAACACCCCGAAAGACATACGTATTGCCGTGCCCTATTACAAACCAACGCGCAATCAAACCGACATTGTTCCAGACTATTTTTTATACGAAACAGAGGCCTGGCTCAAATACCCCCATTCTTTAGAAGGCCTAAGTACTCAAGAAATCAAAGAAAACAGACCTCAACTATTCCAAATACTAGAAAAGCACTTACCCAAAGATTGACTCTAAACGCTCTTTTTAAGGCCTACCATCCGTCATCTTCTTTTGCGTCAATGGCGTAATTCACTTGGTCAAAACTAAAGCCTCGTGAAGATAAGAAACGCACTTGCTTGGCCTTTAGTTTAATGTCCTGATCAAGTATGCCCAAGCCAAAGCGCTTTTCTCGCGCCCTCAACGCAGACTCAAACCAGTCTTCTTCAAACTCTTCAAAACTTAAGGCGATAAGTTCGTTGTCTAAGCCGCCTTGCTGCAACTCTTGCCTAACCCGCTCTGGGCCATAACCTCTCGCATACCGACTGCGCAATAGCATTTGTGCGTAACGCGCATCGCTTAAAAAACCCAAGCCTTTTAGCCTTTCCAACACTGAGCTCACAGCGCCTTCAAACGAATCGCAGCCATCAAACTTTTCATTCGATTGTTTGCGAAACAACTTTTGCCGCAACTCTCGCTCAGCATGCTCACGCCTAGCGAGAAGCGACACTGCATAGTTATAAAGTTCCTTTTCCAATTCAGCTTCCGACAACATACCCTGTATTCACTCCGGTCTTTTCTGTTCTTGAATCGGTTTATATTAAACAACACTGGCAATTAACTACAAATGTGCGACAACGCCCAAAACATCGCCATTCCATCGAAAATAGGGCTTCGCGTCCGCATCAATCAAGGTTAGACTACTAAACTTGCTAAGATTGCACGCGGTTCAATGCATTAAACGCGGCAGAATAAACTAGCGAATGGGCAAGAGAGCGAAATAGAGCGCAATCAATATAATAACTTCTTTCGTTCCTCAACCTGCCACGCGACACCTCTTAGCACTAACTATTTAGAATCAGACCTACATCTTTGCTTTGCACCGAACATACAGCCCACGACGCAAAAGATTCCGGTCATAAAAACTAGGAAAGCTAATGGCTCGCTTTTTATCTAAACTTTTTAAGCCCAAATGGCAAAGTAATACAGCATCCACTCGCGTTGCAGCCGCCAAAGAATTAATACCCTCTTCGAGCGAAGACAAAGCCATCTTGATCAAATTGATTCAAGAAGACTCAGCAGTAGAGGTTCGCCATGCTGCAATAGAGCGCTTGGACGACGCACAAACTTTGTGTCAATTGTTAGAGTCCATCAAAACAGAAGACAGACCCCTTGCTATCCAGCGAGTACTTGTTTTGGCGCAACAGCTCGGTTTAAGCCTCTATGATTTAATTGAAGACCGGCTATTACTCGCCAGCATCATCATTCAGTCAGACGATAACGAAGCCTTTATAAACGGCTTGGCACGAATAGAAAATGAAGACGCTTTATTTAACATTGCGTCTCAAGGGCGCAGCAGCAGGATCCGGCAAGCTGCCGCAGAGTTAATTGAGACAGAAGAAAAGCTCAGCGCTCTGAATGAGAATGCGAAAGGCCACGACAAAAAAGTATTACATATCACGAAGAGCAAACTTCAAAAAATTCGTGACCATCACAAACAACAAACCGAACTTAACGCAAAGACCCAAGATCTCCTTGTTGCTATTGAAGAGCACGCGAAAACCGAAAACAGCACGATGTATGCCGCTAAACTCGATTCGCTCTCCCAACGCTGGTCGACGATTGGAGAGTTTGCCAATGCCATCCAAATAGTAAAGTGGGATGAATTCCTATCGACATGCCATGCACGCATTGAGAGCTTGAACGAACAAGCTTTAGAAGCGACAAAGCAAGAAGTAGAAACAAACAATGATGAGCAGAATGCGACCCTAGAATTACTGGAACAAACGCTCACCCAACTCAAGGCCAAAGCCTCTACTTACCAAGAATTACATGCATTAGATGCGCTCATAAAAACCCAAGAAACTCGTTGGATCGAAGCAAACCGAGACACCACGCCAAACAAACTGCTAGAAAAACAGTTTTCGCGCTTAATGGGGCAAGTACGAAACTATCTGAACACATTGCAGACGGTTCAAACGAATGAAGCCACACTAAACAAAGCACTTGAACAAGCAAACCAGCTTAAAAATGCTGACAGCAGCCCAAGCAAGGTAAAAGACGTCCAAGCACTGAATTCTCGCCTAACCAAGCTTTATCAAGATATAGATTGGCCCAACGGCTATGACGCACCAGAAGTCGTTCAACGTGTCGCCAAAGCAATAGGACAAAGCGAAGAATTAAAACAGAGCCTAATTCAAAATGGCGAGCAGCTTTTGGCGAAGTTCGAAGCCACTATTGCTAAGCTAGATTCAAGCATTGAGGAGCGCCAATTAAAGCAGTCTCGCAACATACTTAAAAAGGCGCAACTGCTAGCAAGCCAACTTGAAAACAAGCTAAGCAAGAAAGCGTCCCAAGCGCTAGCCTTGCGCTCGAGCCAAGTTCAGTCCTTAAAAGACTGGCAAGGTTTCGCTTCTGCGCCACGCCAGAATGAATTATGCGAAGCTATGGAAGTGCTGGCCGAACAACATATTTCTCCCGAAGTAAAAGCAAGCCGAATTAAAGAGATGCAGATGGAATGGCGTTCTTTGGGCGGAGCAGCAGATCAAACACTTTGGGAGCGATTTAAAACAGCTTCAGATAAGGCTTTTGAACCTTGCGCAGAATACTTCGATGCACAGAACGGTCTTAAAGAAAGTAATCTCGCACGCCGAACACAACTAATTTCAGAGCTGTCTTCATTCGAACAAATGCATGAATGGGAAACCGCTGACTGGAAAGCCGTCGAGCACATAAGCCGACAGGCAAAGACCGAGTGGCGAGACGCTTACCCTGTTGACCACAAGAAAAACAAGCACCTTCAAGAGCAATTTAACACTCTTATCAAATCGATCGACAAACGCTTACAAGTGCAAAAACAAGCAAACCTAGAACTAAAAGAAAGCATTGTCGAGCGTGCCGAAGCGCTTATTGAAGAACCCGAATTATCCTCTGCGATGGAGTCAGCTAAAGCCTTACAAGCTGAATGGCAAGCTGTAGGTATCACACAACATGGCAAAGACCGCGCACTCTGGAAGCAATTTAGAACTGCCTGCGATGCCATTTTTTCGCGACGTAACGAAGTGCGTGAAAAAGCTCAAGCTGAAAATGCAGAAGTACGGACGGCAGCGAATCAGCTTTGCTCAGCAATTGAAGTCAGTGCGAAGAACCCTGACATTAGCGAAGCCAAAGCTGTCGATGCCCTTATCACTGACTATCGTAAGCAGTTCAAAAATTTAGGCGAGCTGCCAAGAAAGCAGAGAGAAGCAATACAAAATCAATACGAAAAGGCAATGCACGCACTCAAGTCTAAAGCGCAAAACCTGCGAAACGAAGCGGTGCTTATACAATGGCAAGAAGCTGCTCGAAAAGCGCAGGTTCTAAGTGCTGCAGCAGAAACACAAGACATTGATAGCTTGAATCAGCTTGAATCTGATTTTAGTAGCCGTGCTCCACTAGAAAAAGCTTTAGAAACCGCGTTTTCTAAAGCTTGGAAATCACTGTCAGCGGGCAACAGCGTTGAGAGATCTGACGATTCAAATGTTAGAGAGCTTTGCATCCGATGTGAGATTGCTGCGGGATTAGACTCGCCCAATTCCGACTCAGAGCGCCGCATGCAACTGCAAGTGAGTAGGCTTTCAGAGGGGCTGAGTTCAAGCAAAAATTTGAGCCGAGAAGAGCAACTAACAGAACTTTTGACCCAGTGGTACGCCAACACACTTTGCACCAACGCGATCCGTAGCGAATTGGAGCCAAGAATAATGAAGGCCTGCGAAGCAATTTTTGCCCCGCCCACCAAGACTAGCCAGCTTGATTCTCAAGAATTAGAGAACGCCTAATTATGCCTGAGCAACTTTTATTTCCTGCTTTCGCAATGTTCTTTCTCACAATCTCCTGCATTTTTTCGATGGGACTAATGCGCTTTAATGCGATTAAGAAGGGAGATGTGAAGATTAGTTATTATCGCGAATACAATAAGGGCCAACAGCCGAGCAAACTGCACATAATTGGACGTCATGTGCAGAATCACTTTGAAGTGCCTCCAATTTTTTATGCAGGCGTCATTATTGCCTACCTAATTGGCGTCGAAAGTCTCTGGAGTATCACCTTTGCCTGGGCTTTCGTCGTTGCACGGTGCGTTCACACATTTATTCACCTCGGAACAAATAATGTTAGCCAGCGTTTTTTCGTATTTGGCTTCAGCTTGCTAATGCTCACCGCGCTTTGGGTTTCCATTCTGCTAGAACTGCTAGCCCGCTAGTCGCTCTAGAATTCCTGCTTGCTAATATATTCTAAGGCGTGCTCGACTGCTTGCTCGATCTGCTTGCGAGTCGCTTCCCGCTCGCTACCCGTCGTATAAAAAGCACAGTCGACACTGTGTTTTATATACTTTGGCGGTATATGGTTTAATGCAACGCACAGAACGTCACTTAGAGCCGACTCATCAAGGCCTGAGTCCTTTGTTTGCTTTACAAGTTCATCTCGTACAAGAGACTCGTGATAGTTATAAATCGTGTCTAATAATGACATTTTTGACCGCCTGTTTGAGTGGTAGCACTTGTTTTTATAGATCTATACCTTAGATAAACAAGTATAAAACTTCAAACTAGACGAGACTGATGCTGCGACAGAGCGCATATTACACATAATTATTGGCAAGCTTTATGGCGACACAAGAGCCGATCACATACAATCCTTGTACAGACCTGAATGGATAGAGTAACGAAATGACTATACGTTTTCTGATTTCCCTAGTATTGATGCTGTCGTTTTCGCTTTCTGCGAACGCACTGCAACAAGAAACATTAGAGCAATTGATCAGCCAAGCTAAAGATCTTCCACAACTTAGCCCACAAAAAGAACAACGCGAAGCAAGTGTTCATATCGCACGATCGCTTCTTTTGAATCACTACAGAAAACAAAACATAGACAAAGGCTTGTCTGAGCGTGTTTTTGAACACTACTTAGCCTCTCTTGATTCTCAGCGCCTTTACTTTTTGCAATCTGATATCGACGAGTTCGAATCTTATCGATTTAGGCTTCATGGCGCCTTAAAAACAGGCCAATTAGAGCCTGGTTTCAAAATATATAATCGCTACCAACAGCGCTTCATTGACCGCTTGATTTTCAAAATCTCACTGTTAGATAAAGACCTAAAAGATATCGATTTTAACAAAGAAGAATACATTCTAACCGACCGTAAAGAGTTACCTTGGGCCACCAGTGACGAAGAATTGAAAGATGCTTGGCGTCGTCGAGTTAAGAGTGCCGCTCTTTCGCTTAAACTTTCGGGTAAAACCCTAGAAGAAGCCACAACCACGCTGCGTCTGCGCTACCAAAACCAATTGAAGCGTGCCCTACAAGTGCGCAGTGAAGACGCATTCCAGTCGTATATGAACGCATTTACGACGATTTACGACCCGCATACCAATTACTTCTCGCCGCGCTCATCAGAAAACTTCAATATCAACATGAGTCTATCTTTAGAAGGTATTGGTGCAGTTCTGCAAGCCGACAATGAATACACCAAGGTTGTACGCTTGATCCCCGGCGGTCCAGCGCAGCAGCAAGGCCTGCTTGGCCCAGCAGATCGCATAGTGGGCGTAGCGCAAGACAAAGACGGCGATATGATTAATGTCGTGGGCTGGAGGTTGGACGAAGTTGTCGACCTGATTCGAGGTCCGAAACGTTCAACAGTCCGCTTAGAAGTCATTCCTTCTGAAGCAAAGCTTGATACTGATACGCGCGAAATTGCGATTGTCAGAGACAAGGTAAAACTTGAAGATCAAGCAGCAAACAGTTCCGTTATTGAGACCGAACGTAATGGCGATAAAAAACGTATCGGTGTAATTGGTATTCCAACCTTCTATGCCGATTTCCAAGCGATGCAAATGGGCGACCCTAACTACAAAAGCACAACACGCGACGTACTCAACCTGCTTAACGAAATGCGTGATGAGCAAGATCTCGATGGCTTAGTGATAGACCTTCGAGGCAACGGCGGCGGATCACTAGATGAAGCCAACCGTCTAACAGGCTTATTCATCACTGAAGGCCCTACCGTGCAAATTCGCGGCGCAAACGATCGTATCGAAGTGATGACCGACCCTGACCCAGAACTTGTCTATGGTGGCCCTCTTATCGTACTTGTTGATCGCTTGAGCGCATCTGCATCTGAAATTTTTGCTGGCGCGATTCAGGATTATGGTCGCGGAATAATCATGGGTTCACAAACCTTTGGTAAAGGAACCGTGCAGTCTGTGCGACCATTGAATCACGGCCAACTAAAAATAACTCAAGCTAAGTTCTATCGGATCTCTGGAGCTAGCACTCAGCATAAAGGTGTCATTCCTGACATCTTAATTCCAGACACCGTCGACCGTACCAAGGTTGGTGAAGACGCTCTTGAAAACGCGCTGCCATGGGACTCCATTGGTACTGCTGGATATAAGAAAACCGACTTAAGCCCACAACTGGAAGCAAGCTTGAATGACCTGCACTCTTCGCGCCTAACACAGAACGAAGAATACAATTTACTACTCGAAGAAATAGCTTTGCTTGAAGAGCAACGACAAAAAACACAGGTATCACTGAACAAATCGATACGCGAAAAAGAGATCAAAGAAGGCGAAAGTATACAGCTCGGACTTAACAACAAACGCCGAGCTCTAAATGGAGATAAGCCTTTCGCAAGCATAGAGGAATGGGAGAAAGATATCGAAAATCAGGCAAGCAAGCCTGTCGACAATACCTTAGTACCTGACTTTATTATTAACGAAAGTGCCGAAATACTGCTAGATTTCATAGAACTAAACTCACAGGCCTTAGCCAACGCAGCGTAATCTATGAGCAAGAATCCGAGTAGCGATAAAAAATCTAGTAAAAAAGCGAACGAAGAAGCTGCGCCAAACGGCGCAGCTGATATAGATAATGCCAGCGCTAAAGATTCTGCGACACATTCAAAACAATCCCTTAAAAAACCGCAAAAAGACTCGACCAGATCAGAAAATACCACGACAGACAAAGCACAAAAAACCGAACCCTGGGTTAGTGAAGAAACCATTACCGGACTTTTTGATCGCTTAGGAGAAGTCACAAGCAGCGCATTTAAATTCGCAAAGCGCACAACCGACACATCCTATAAGGTCGGCAAGGCGCTGATGCAGTCTCAAGACCAATTAAAAGTAATGCTAGCCGCCGGCCAGTCATTGAAAGACTTGAGAGAGGTTGCGGGCCTAACCGTCCATGAACTAAGCGAAGCCCTGCAACTAAAAGATAAGTCTTTGCTAGAAGCTGTAGAAAACGGCACTGCAACCCTGTCGTTCGAGCTTATTTTGAGACTAAGTTCATTACTTGCACGCAACGATCCAATCCCTTTTATTCTGAAATATAGCCGGACATACTCTCCAGAGACATGGAAACTGCTGCACGACTGGGGCGCAGGTCGCCTGCCATTACAATATCAAAGAGAACGTGAATTCATTAATATCATGCGCTCTAAAGACCAAGCTCGGCAGCTGTCGGACGAAGGCTTCAACCAAGTACTTGAATTTACGCGTCACGCTTTTAACATGTCACTGCACTTTGTCTCAGAACAAGAGCAATTGTTAGCGAGCGCCAAGGAAGAGTTTATAAGCTCTTTAAGCCCTGAATCGAGCAGCGACACACGCTCAAGCAAAACATCTGAATCCGCCGAGAAAACGAACCGCGATAAGCGGCAGAAGTGACCTCCGTAGAAAACACACTTCATAAGAAACCGCATTTACTGTGATTCAATCAGACCTAACACAAGGCCCTGTTGCACCTCATTTAAAGCGTATGTCCATCCCCATGGTTTGGGGCATATTGTCTATCATGTCGATGAACCTCGTCGACACGCTTTATGTTGGCCAGTTAGGCACCGCACCACTAGCAGCGATGGGGTTCACAATTCCGATCGTGTCTATATTGCTGGGCCTCGCATTCGGAATAGGCATTGGTAGTTCGTCACTTATATCAAGGGCGATTGGAGCAAAAGAAACACAGTCGGTCCAACTTTACGCTACCCAATCCATTTTCATTGGCGTCGTAATCGCATCATCTTTCGCATTTATCGGCTATCACAACATCACCCCTATTTTTAAGCTTTTAGGCGCGCCGGACGAATTACTTCCGCTTATCCATGAGTTCATGGACGTCTGGTTTTTAGGTAGCTTTATCGTCGTCATTCCAATGGTCGGCAACTCTGCCCTGCGCGCTGCTGGCAACACCACGGTACCAGGGGTAATCATGATCATCGTAGCGATCATCAACATTATCTTGGACCCCATCCTTATATTCGGCTATTTCGGTTTTCCTGCACTAGGGCTTGAAGGTGCAGCCATTGCAACGGTTGTATCCTACTCGGTAGCCCTCGTAGTCGACGTATATCTGCTCACGTTCAAACTTAATTTTCTAAGCCTGAAAGCATGTAAAGGTCAGGTTCTTAGGAGTTGGCGGGCCATTTTGCGCTTAGCTCTTCCCGCTATTGGCACCAACCTGATTGCGCCTCTTTCAGTCGCTTTTGCCACATGGCTCGTTGCTAGTTTCGGCGCCGCTGCGGTTGCTGGCTTTGGCGTCGCTTCACGAATTGAGTCGCTTTGCTTGGTGGTCATCATGGCTATTTCCTCCATCATGGGCCCATTTGCTGGTCAGAATTGGGGAGCAAACAAGCGCATGCGCGTAGCACAAGCGCTGCAGCTTAGCTATAAATTCTCGGCAGCATTCTGTTTTTTGACTGCGCTTATACTGGCACTATTTGGAAGAGAGATTAGCAGCCTATTCGCTTCAGAAGCCGAGGTAATCCAATCTTCTTCAGATTATCTACTGTGGGTACCTGGTTCTTATTTTTTCTTAGCCGTCATTATGCTTGCATCATCTAGTTACAACGGAATTGGTAAGCCTCTTCCCTCACTGGTCATGTCGTTTATGCGGCTTATAGGCGTTTTTCTGCCACTGGCTTTTCTGTTCTCGCACCTATGGGACTTAAATGGTGTTTATGCTGCGACGGCCTTATCGAATATAATTGTTGGAATTGGTGCTTTATATGGCACTCGAAAACTTCTCAACCCCAACTAAGAGTATTAAGTTTTGTCTTTTAAAAAAGGATTGTCTGAATTAGGTGGCTTAGTCTATTCAACGGAGCATGGCCGCACCTGCCCTACCTGCGAAAGACCAGTCGAGCAATGCTCCTGTCGGAACGACGACGCAATACCCGAGAACGATGGTATTGTTCGCCTGCGCTACGACCGTAAAGGTCGCAAAGGCAAAGGTGTATGCATTGTTGATGGCTTGCCCGAAAGCCTAGACACCATCAAAAGCTTGGCCAAAGAACTCAAAAAACGCTGTGGCGTTGGTGGCGCAGTTAAAGATCGTACGATAGAAATTCAAGGTGAGCATCGCGACTTGATCATGCAGATACTCCAAGATAAGGGCTATACTGTTAAGAAAGCTGGCGGTTGAACACGCAGATTACGAATACCTGCACTCACAGCCACCTTGCACCGATACTTGCACCCAAAAAAGGAAGACTCAATGATGGAACTCATCATAGGAAACAAAAACTATTCTTCGTGGTCACTAAGACCTTGGTTGCTCCTAAGCCATTACGACCTTCCATTTGAAGAACGCAGAATCCCTCTGCGCCAGAGTAACAGTCATGAACTGCTCGCAGAATATTCACCTAGCTTCAAGGTTCCTGTTCTCGTTGACCGCGAGCTGAGCGTTTGGGATTCCCTGGCAATATGCGAGTATGTCAACGAAACCTACTTAGATAGCAAAGCATGGCCACAAAAAAGTGCTGACAAAGCCATTGCGCGCTCCTATTGTTCTGAGATGCATTCTGGCTTTCAAGCCTTGCGTAACGAACTGCCTATGAATTGCAGGGCAAGTCGTAAGGTAAAAGTAAGTGATGCATGTGAGCACGACATTCAGCGCATTGACGGAATGTGGCAAGACACTCTAAATCGACATGATGGGGATTGGCTGTTCGGCGAATTCAGCATTGTGGACTGCATGTTTGCGCCCGTTGCTAGTAGGTTTGCCACTTACGGGATCGAGATTTCCGACACCAGTCAAGCCTATGTCGAGCAACTATTAGTGCTGCCTTCTATGCAGCGGTGGTACGAGCAAGCACTGCAGGAAAAAGAAGTGATTGCGGCATCCGAAGCGGGTACCGATCTAGACTAAAGCATTCGTAATATAATATTACTGAGCTTTATCAGTATCTTTAATCCAGTCAAGTTGCTTGGTGAGGGCTGGGTTTTCAAAATGCGCCCTCATGTTTAATGCCGACTCTTGATAAATATTTTCTATCATCCAGTTAGCAAGAAAAGACGGTACCGCCCCCCCTGGCTCCTGATGGCCCTGCCAGATAGAGCGCACCTTGCCATCGCTAAGCGGAATGAGTACATACTCTGAATTGATCCTTGGCGCTCGAACAACACCATGTTTTTCCGGCAACGACGCGCCTTCGTTCCATTCTTTAACGGTCACAGTAAGTGTTTCGTTATCTTGAGTGAAACGCTGCCCTATCACGGAGTCTCGATCGCTTAGTGGCCATGGCATAGACAAATGCATATACACCGAACGTGTTTTTTGTTCATCCATCTGACGAATAATTCGTGCTGACTGAAGATCGGGTATCCAATCATCAAAGTGCGTATCGTCCAATAAATGAGCAACAACATTACTCAAACTAGAGTTATAAACCTGTTCAATTTTGATGGCGTAGAAGTCACTATTGGGCCACTCACGTGTCGAGATTGTCACCCCAAGCTTTTCGCTAGCGACAGCCCACCCTGTTGCATCCAGAGGGTTTGGCAATGCAGGTTGCTGCTCATGCAAGGCCTCAAAATCAAGCGAAAATGACTCGGCGTGCGCGGGGAGAATCAACACGCAAGAAAGAGCTAGGAGCTTACTATAACGAAGCAGCATTGCTAGTGTTGAGGAAACGCTCCTTGCTTTAAAAACAGCCTTGCAAGTAGCCTCGAGAATAGAGGCCAGGACAGACGCGAAGATAAAAGTAGTCAGCATAAGAAAACACATGAAAAACGAATCGTCTTAGGCTAACGAATTACTGCGAGGCTACCAGTTAAAACTATGTAACACGTGTGCAACAAAGCGGAGGACTGGGACTGGTTCAAGGATTGGGATTGGGATTAACACTCAACCCAAGTCTTGGCTAAGCCGCCAAGAGACGTTTCTTTATAATTACTAGACATCTCCATGCCTGTTTGACGCATAGCTTCGATACAGGCATCGAGCGACATGAGATGATCGCCATCTCCAATCAATGCCATATCTGCCGCCATTGTTGCTTTGGCAGCTCCAAACGCATTGCGCTCGATACAAGGCACTTGAACTAACCCAGCCACAGGGTCGCATGTCATCCCTAAGTGATGCTCTAACGCGATCTCTGCCGCGTTCTCAACCTGCTGAGGACTACCACCCTTCACAGCGCACAAACCCGCTGCAGCCATCGCAGATGCTGCCCCCACCTCTCCCTGGCAACCAACTTCCGCTCCGGAAATCGAACTATTATGCTTGATCAGGCCACCAATTGCTGCAGCGGTTAACAAGAATGTTTCGATCACACTAATCTCATCCTCGATCAAGTCTGGACTTGGGTTTAGGTTTAGACCAAGCCCAACCTCGTTATGTAAATAGAAATAAAGTACCGCTGGTATTACTCCAGCGGCTCCGTTTGTTGGCGCAGTCACAACCGCATGCCCTGCAGCGTTTTCTTCATTTACTGCCATTGCGTATGCCGCAAGCCATTCATGACATTTAGTTTGAGCTGGTCTATCCATTAGTTTGCAATGCATCTGAGCGGCCCTGCGGGGTACTCGCAGAACACCAGGAAGACTCCCACTTGCTGCTAGCCCGCGAAGAATACTTTGAAGCATCGCTTGCCAAATAATACGAACACCTTTACCAACAGAATCCGGCGTCGAGCCCCCCCTTGAGCACTCATTATCCTGCTTCATTTGTGCAATGCTCAGCCCAGATTCTTGCGCCATGGCCAGCATTTGATTTGCAGATTCAAAAGGAAATGGCACATCTTCATCTGCAGTTAAGGCCAAAACCTGTTTTCCGATATTTTCTTCATCAACGATAAACCCGCCACCCAACGAAGCGTACCCCTGCACAAGTACCGCCTTATCATCTTGAATCAGCTCAAACCTTAGAAAGTTAGGATGCGGGTATGTCTTGGCATCTCGGTCAAAAACAAGATCCTCATTAAGGTGAAACGTCACTTCAGGACTACCGGTCTGTTTGAAAATATCAGCGCCTAGACCTACTAGCAGTTCATCGACGCAGGTAGATTGCAAGAGCTCTGGTGAATATGCATGCAAGCCAAGCAATATAGCCTTATCCGTCGCGTGACCAAGCCCTGTATACGCCAAGGACCCAAACAGACAGCAACGCACAGAGTATTGAGAGTTACACGCTTCGCTCTGGGTTTGCGACAGGTGAGCCGATATGAGGTTTCGAAATTCAAGCGCTGCCAGCATTGGCCCCATGGTGTGTGAACTTGATGGCCCAATCCCGAGTTTGAAAAGCTCCATAGACGAAATAAACATATGCTTGCCCTTTGTTGTTGCACAACTTAAAAGAGAATATAGTCTTGCTTTAGAGTGATAACAAAAACAATTCTAACCAAAAGAACGAGCACCTATGTTTAGTCTTCCGAAATTAAAGAAACTACGTATACACGGCCCAAAGCCCAAGCAGCTCCAAATAGAGCGCGATGATGCGGGCGTTCCTCATATTTCGGCGAAAAACGTAAATGACTTAAACTGGGGACTGGGCTACTGCTTCGCCATTGATCGCGGCACACAACTACAACTAATGCGAATTATTGGTCAGGGCCGTCTGTGCGAACTACTCGAAGACAGCGATGACAATCTAAAAATCGACCGTTTTTTCCGTCGGATGCATTGGTCAAAAGACCATGACGCGCAACTTCAAGCACTTGATTCAGAAACGCTCGTCTGGTGTCAGGCGCTATGCGACGGCATTAACGCAGGATTGCGCTCAAACAAACTCAACCCTGTAAAGCTGCTTACCGGCGGCGCTGAACCATGGGCAATCAAAGACATATTCCTGACCTTGCGCATGACAAGTTACCTAACACTCGCGCAGTCACAGGCAGAGGTTGAACGTCTGTTTCTAGAACTCGTTCAGGCGGGCGTTAGTATTGAAAAACTAGAATCACTGTTTCCAATCAAAGACCAAGACTTTGATATAGAGCTCATCAAAAAAATCACTCTGCCTGAGCGAATAGTACCAAGCGACGTTTTGTGGCAAAGCGCAGCGCCAAGAACGATGGCATCTAACAACTGGGTTATTAGTGGCGAACACACCAAGTCAGGCTCAGCAATGATGGCCAACGACCCTCACTTGGAGGTAAATAGACTGCCAAATGTGTGGTACGAAGCTGCACTGTCTGCCCCCGATTTTCAAGGCATGGGATATAGCATGCCAGGCATCCCAGGTCTTTTAATTGGCCGCACACAAGACTTGTCTTGGGGCGCCACCTATACGTTCATGGACACAATCGACAGTTGGGTCGAAGAGTGCAAAAACGGAAAGTATAAGCGCGGCAAAAGTTGGAAAAAATTTAGCGTTCGCGAAGAGGTTATCTTACGTAAAAAACACAGCAAACATATCGAGACGTTTTACGAAAACCCTCACGGAGTGCTTGAAGGCAACCCTAATGAAGAAGGCTTATATCTAAGCACTTTATGGTCACCCGGTTTATTTGGCGCACAATCACTTAATGCAAGCCTCAAACTAACAAAAGCCAAAAATGTGCGCGACGCTCAAAACTGTTTCAAACATATCGAAAGTGCATGGAATTGGGTGTTGGCGGATTCCAAAGGCAATATCGGATACCAAATGTCAGGTTTATGCCCAAAACGTTCCAACAATTGGAACGGATTTACGCCCGGTCTGGGCTGGGATGCTAGCTGGGATTGGCAAGGTTTCGAAAAACCAGAACAATTGCCAAACAACTACAATCCACCCGAAGGTTTCATTGTCACCGCCAACCAAGATCTAAACCATTTAGGTTCGGTCTCGTGCATAAACATGCCGATGGGCGATTATCGAGCCAAGCGTATTGAGCAAAGCATCGAAAGCTCGAGTGAGCATGACACCGCATCGAATGCAAAAATTCAAATGGATACTTACTCTCTTCAGGCTGAGCAATTCTTAAAGATACTAAGCCCCGCATTAGAGACCGAGGCGGATCAATGCTATGCCATTAAAGCCTTACAAGAATGGGACCGTCGTTATGACACGCAATCTGATACCGCAGTGCTATTCGAGCTTTTCTATAGCGAGTTACGCCGTGTAGTCTTTCAAGATGAGGCGCTGAACCCCAAACTCTTATCTCACCTTAGTGAACAAACTGGGCTGTTTATAGACTTCTATCAAAACTTTGATCGCTGCCTGCTAGATCCCGCATCGTTATGGTATGAATCAAAAACTCAAGAGGACTGCTTCAAGCAAGCGTTTATGCAGGCCAAAGAAAAATGGGGCACCACCACGTGGGGACAACGCAATAGCTTTCGATTCACCAACATATTGTTCCAAGGAAAGCTGCCAGAGTGGCTTGGTTTTGACAGCCCTCTAGTGCCTCTTATTGGAGGAAGAGCAACACCTCACCAAGGACAGATCTTTGAGATTGACGGACGTAAAACAAGTTTCGCCCCATCTGTTCGAATTATCGCAGACATGAGCGAAAGCTGCCTGCACACTCGCACGGCCGGTGGTGTTTCAGATAGCCGGCTCTCGCCTTGGTATATGTCTGAGGTTCAAGGGTGGCTAGACGGAACGTTTAAGCGGCTTACGTCTTAAAAAGAGGGGCTAAGTAAGCCCCTTTCGCATCTCGCCTAACTAATTACGCCCATAAACTCTGCGACGCTCATAACGCATCAAACCAATGCTTTCTTCCTGTTTAACCGAGTACGCATGCCGATCGTCGAAATGCTTGAGCCGTAACAGATCCAGTTCGGTTTCTACGTCATCCCCTTGATAATTCGCAACAAGCGCTTGCCGCTCTTGCATGTAGACATCTCCTTTTGCCCACATTTCATCTTTTTCAGAATCCTGCTGGGCCAACACCGCTATACGGTCTTCGGGGTAACCTAGCTGCCTGCGAACTTGGTTAATGGTTTCTTGTCGCCGCTCTGGTTGCATTTCAGAAAGCTCTTTCTGAACAGAGTCCATTTCAAATATAAGTTGAGACGTAAGGCCCGTGGTGCCCACAGTCATGCCAGCCGCCGTGTTTCCATACTGATCTTGCATCACCGCACTCAATGTATAAATCCTATCTTCAAGCGACATGTCATAGGATGAATTAAGCTCGTTGATGACCGTTTTCACCGTCTGCTCGCGCTGTTGATCCTGAGCGATTTCTTCATTCCAAATTTCGTTGGCGGCCTCCTCGCCGAAAACCTCTACCCGCTTCGCCCAAATAAGCCCCTCTCTTTCCATAGGGTTTTTGTCACTAAGATCCAAATAGTTATCGACCAACCATATGTCATAGCGGTCCATATTTGCGACAGCTAATAGAATTTCATCGGCCAGATCAGGAAACGCTGCTCGCACGATTTTCTCGAACAGCTCTGCACCATACTCAGGATAATCACGCTTCAAGCCCTCTCGAAAATCCTTAAGCCCTACCTGAATCGCTACAGAGTTAATTTCATTGATAAAGCGCTCACGCATCAAACTTGCAAACTGCGCGACGGTGTCTTCACTCAGGGGATCTATTTCGTCTGCAGGCGTAGCGGCTATGGGTGGCGGAATGATGTCAGCGCGACCTGCACCATTGTCAGCGTTCAACCGGCTGTTCTGCGATACTGTCTGAACCGGAGACTGAGCATAAAAGTAAACGGCTGCACCAGCTAACACCACTACCACAGCCATTGCGCTCGAGGCTTTCTTAGAAAAAGGCATACGAAAACGTCCTTTAGTTTTATTGTTGTTATCTTTGCAATCAATGAAATAGTAAACGTAAACGAGTTCGGGGGAGTAACAACTGGTTCACACTGTTTTAGTAAGTGAAAAAAAAAGCACACCTAGGTGTGCTTTTTCTTCAAGACAGGTACCAACTATAGAAGTGGGAACAACACTGGCTCGATTTGGTTCGCTAAGTTCACAGAACCTGCTGGAGTTGGGTGAATGTTATCACCTTCAACTTGGCTTGCTGGAACCGTACCGCGTGGATCTACGAAATGGCAGTTTGCAGAAGTCGCAACTTCACAGGCATAGCCAAGGTAGTCATCACCAAGATTAAGTGCTTTAGTTAGGTTTGCGTTGCCACGAGGTAGCTCGTAGTAGCCCAACCATACAACATCATTAACGCCATCTGCATCCATTGTATTCAGCAGATCTACAGCGTTGTAATACTGCTCTGTAACTAGGTTCTTACAGCTGCGAGAAGGGTTCCATCTCCACCAATGCGTGCGGCATCCGTATGGATCTAGGAGTGTTGCAGGGATAAGAATGTCGTTACCGCCACCATCCATAAGGATCGTGTTAATGTTGCCATTTGTGTTATTCGCCGTTGCGTATTGCTCAACAACCGAAGGGGCTAACAAACCACCTTGCAGCTCTGCACCTGACGAGGTGTAGTCACGGAATTGCGTGCCTGCACGCGCTTCAAGTGTTTCTTGAATCACACCGTTCAAATCGAAGATAGAATCCCCAAGCGTTACGACATCGTTACGCCCATTTACAGATTCTTCATAAGGGTTACCGGTACAGCCTACAACACTAATTGCGACAACCGCAGCGGCGGCTGCTTTTGCTACATTAGCTACAACATTTTTTAAATAATTCATTCTTCTTCTCTCCAACACTAGTTGTTTTTAGATTTAGTGGAGCGTTAAGGCTAACGTAACATTGGTTCACAATTAGAAGCTAATCCCGTACTGATTGAATAAAACGTGGTGGATTTGGTGCAAATCTGTTCATTTACCTCTCTTTTTTAGAAGAATTGAGGGTTGTGTCACAAACGCCGCGCAATAAACTGTAGCGCTTAAATCTGTTTAATTATGAAGCACAAAAGCCCCTTGGATTTTTATGCGACTAGCTTCACTTTACGCACAGCAAAAATTACATAGAATTTAACAACGAACTTTATCGCTAAGTTCAGGTTTGTGAAAAACGTTCAGAAGATACGCAATGATCAAGAATCAGCTCTCTTTGAGCTCAAAGTGTCAGTTCAACCAACTAAATAGAACGTTCACTAAACTATAAAAATAACAAGATTTGTTTATACGTACACACTCACTCCGAGTGAAGACAGCAACGGGACAGCATTCGCACGCATCATTAACTTTCTGTGCAGGCCCTTTATTACCAGTTTATAAAGCATGATTAGTTTAAAGACGGTAATAAACTCATAACTTATGTTTAAAGGAACCGAACGCCTGTGCTAGATGATATATACCTGCGACTATTGAACGAACTTGCGCCGAGCAATCTTCGCCTTCAGAACATAGATACTCACCGACTTGTGTCAGAAGTAGGATTCAAAGATGCGTACAGCCAACTCGTAAGCGCAATCTACGATCATGACAAAGAATCGGACATTGGCCTAGAGTATGGCGAGTACCTAAAGCCACATGCACTGTGTGACTTTTCCAGAGCGCTGATGACTGCGCAAGATTTCAAAGCCGCAATGCAATTAATTGATTCTCTTCACTACATGCAAGGTGCTAGCTATTACGTAAATTTGAATCTCTCAACTGAGAACCCATCCGCGTCTCTGTGCTATCCATTCAAACAGGCTGTTTCTAGCCGACAGAAAAGATTCTGCGCTGAAGCTGTCTTCTCCTACATTCTCAATCTAACGCGTGATTCGCTTGGGCAGGACAATAACCCAACCGAGATATACCTAGACTTTGCTCGACCGGAATACAGCGAAAAATATGAAGCTAGGTTTAAGTGCCCAATCTATTACAACTCGCCTCTCGCAATGATCAAACTTGACTCAGAACTATTGGAACAACCCTTAGTTACGAGCAACAGTACCTTGCACCAACTCTATTTGAACAAGTGTCACGGGCATATCCGACGAGCAGACAAAACCTTGAATATCGATTACCGGGTAATGGCTCAACTCATGCGCCATCACCCAAGTACATTTAGTGGCGCAGAGCTTGCGCGCAGAATGAACATTTCGGCTCGCGGACTTCAAAAAAAGCTATGTAAACAAGACTGTTCATTCTCTAGCTTATCTACTTTAGCCCGACGCGAACTAGCGAAAGTCTACCTTCTACAGAAGCAAACTTCGATTGAGACGGTATGCGAGCGTTTAGGCTTTCAGACAATTTCAGGGTTCCGACGATTCATTAAAAATGAATTCAAGCAAACCCTAGCAGAGTTCCTCAGCATGCATGGCCCTGCGAACACCAATCACGAGAGACTTAGCGAAACAGCCCAAACCATAAACGCCTAAACCGGCTTTCTCGAAAGTTTAGTGTTTCAAAACCGCTGTATTTCGCTAGAATGCACGCTACGCTTAAGAAAAGCCTTTAGAATTTGTAGTGAGCATTATGAAAAATATAAAGAAATCTTCTAAATTAGACACCGTTTGTTATGACATTCGCGGCGAAGTTGCGCGAGAGGCAAAGCGCTTAGAAGAGGAAGGGCATCGTATTCTAAAACTCAATATCGGTAACCCTGCACCGTTTGAGTTTGATGTTCCTGAAGAAATCCAAACAGACGTTATCCGCAACCTTCCTAATGCTCAAGGCTACTGTGACTCTAAAGGGCTTTATTCTGCTCGAAAAGCGGTCATGCAGCACTATCAAAGCAAGGGCATACTCGGAGTAGATATTGAAGATATCTACTTAGGGAATGGTGCGAGTGAGCTAATTGTCATGGCAATGCAAGCACTGCTTGATACCGGTGATGAAGTCTTAATCCCCTCGCCTGATTATCCACTTTGGACCGCAGCTGTAACGCTGAGTAGTGGTAAAGCCGTGCATTACCAGTGCGATGACACCTCAGGTTGGCAACCAAACTTAGACGATATTAAATCCAAAATCACGGATAGAACCAAAGCGATTGTTGTGATAAATCCAAATAATCCAACAGGCGCGGTTTACTCCGAAGGCTTATTGAAAGCGATCATTGAGTTAGCGCGCGAGCACGACTTGATTGTTCTAGCTGATGAGATTTACGACAAAATACTCTATGACAAAGCACAGCATATTCCGATGGCGTCCCTCTCGCATGACGTGCTTACCATTACCTTTAATGGTCTCTCGAAATCCCACCGTGCTGCGGGCTACCGCTCGGGTTGGTTAATGATTTCTGGCCCCAAGCATATCGCAACGGACTTTATCGAAGGTTTAGATATGCTTGCGTCAATGCGCTTATGCGCAAACGTTCCTGCGCAATTTGCGATACAAACAGCACTTGGCGGCTACCAAAGCATTAACGACTTAATCGCGCCAGGCGGCCGACTGTACCAACAGCGTGAAATCGCATGGAAGAAGCTTAATAGCATTAAAGGTGTGTCGTGTGTAAAGCCAGAAGGCGCGCTCTACATGTTTGCTAAGCTCGACCCAAAGGTACACAAAGTCTATAACGACGAAAAACTCGTGCTCGACCTACTCAAGCAACAAAAAATTCTAATTGTTCACGGCACTGGTTTTAATCTAAACGACACGCAGTATTTCCGCTTCGTATTTTTGCCTCGTGAAGATGTTTTGATCGATGCCTTAGATCGCTTTGAATTGTTTCTATCGACCTATCATCAAACGCCAGATATGGCGCGCATAAACAAAAAATAAAGGCGGCCTTGAGTGTACGACATTCATATCGAAGAGTTTTATAGAGACTGCGCGAAGATTATGATGCAGCTGTATTTAAACTTCCCTAAAAAATCGACAGTGTTTGTGGAAGACATGGCAGGCCCTGATACGCCAGACGAATACGGTGTTCATAGCGACCGTTTTCAATCCTGCTTCGGTGCCATGCTTTGGCTGGAAAATGAAGGGTACTTGGCCTACGAAGCACTCATTAGGCAAGAAGCTATAGACCAAGCTTGCTTAAGCGCACTAGGCTTGCGAATGCTCAACACCTCGGCGAACAACCATTCTCTTCACGAGATACTGGAAAAGGTATCTCCGCGCCTATCTCGCCATACGACACAACCCAATATCGAGATCATTCGACATATCTTCAAGCACGGTACATCTACCCAGTTAAGTAGCACAATGATAATTTTACTGGAGAATTTTCGCCTAAATCACTGAGCCTTCATTAAGACGCTTATCAGTGCGTGTACGCTATTTCGTAGAGCACAACATCATCGTAGCCACACAGTATTCGATGATAGCCCGAGAGGATTTTATCTAGTTCATCATCGCCGCTATCAACACGCAAAGGCCGAGCATCAAGCGCCAACAAACGTTCTTGAGTGGCAATAAAGTGAATGTTTTCAATGCCTATTTTACGCAGCACGCGCGGACTTAACTGCTGATTACCTCGCCCTAACACTATTCCCTGCCCTCCAATCACGGACAATACTAGGGAAAATTTTTGGTATTCTTCAAGAAGCGTATAAAGCTGTGGTTCATTAACATCTAGTGCTACGCACTCGCCATTGCACCACACATCAACGCCTAGCAAAGTTGGCACCTCAATACCTAGCGCGCTCTTCACGTGCCGAACGCTCCCACCAGAACCCAGAATATACAGAGTGTCGTCTTCATAGGTATCATGAATAAAAGCAGCGATTTCGTTTAACGCAATTTGATCGTCAGGCAAGCCTGAACACTTTACCTTCTGCACGAGAAGTTGATCGTCAGGTACGACTAGCTCACCATAATGCCGAGTAATCACCTGACCCTGTGCAAACGATGCCTCATCTATGTCACGAACCTCTGCATTACGCGCTGCAACAAGCTTGTGGTTCATCATACTTAACACAACAGACACAACAGCGGCAGGCGTAATAGCAAAAACCCCAGAGTGCATTTTTACGCCACTTGGGATACCGAGCACCACTTGGTGTTCGTCAATCACGGAACAAATATCTCGCGCCGTTCCATCACCACCCGCAAAGAGCAGTAAGTCAGGCTTTCGTTTCAAAAGCTCAGTCGCAGCAGTATGGGTGTCGGTAGCAACTGAAGTCTTGCCTGGATGATAAACAACCTGATAATCAAAGTTAGAGAACTTCGAAACGTAGTCAGAACCCATCGCGCCACCGGCACAGCTAAACACCAATCGTTCGCCATGCTCAGCGAGCAAAGACAAAACACGTTCAACTTTTTGAGGAACTTGCGATACTAGACCAAGATCGGCCGCCTTTTTCGCTGTATCTGGACAGTCACTGCCCTTCAATGCACTGGGGCCGCCCAAACCGGCAAACGGATTAACGACCAAAGCAATATGAAAGCGAGGCATAGAAAACTTCTCTAACGAATGAAAGCGACGCTTAACGTTGCTCGTATATATAGTTACTCAAGTAAAGGCGTGCCTCTTCGGTCATTTCCAAAAACTGTACACCAAACACATATGAAATACCGCCCGGCGCCATCGGTTCAGCATGCACATTTCGAATAATCGCCGCCACGCAAACTGTTTTTTTTGTATCTAGTAGCGCAAGTTGGAATTCAAGCATTAACTCATGACCAAAATCACCTAGTTTTTCTTGAGCCCTCAAACGAGCGCCCGTTCTGCTTAGGTCCGTAATCGTGGCAAACTTAGGCCAGTCGTTATCAACACTAACCTGGCTATCTATGTTCGCGTTGATTTTTGTTTGAATGCGCTCAGCGCTTCTAATCCGTCGACTTTCAACATCGCCTGGGTAGCTCAAGTGAAAATAGGGATACGGCTTTTGAGCTTTGTGAAGGACTCGCGTTTCAAATGCAAACACACTCGTACCGTGTAGCATTTTGACTTTTAGCAGGGATCCAATATCTAAAAAGGCTTCAACACCTTCTTTCATCGGAGGCGACACAAGAATACTTTTACCGGTTTCACTTCCAATTAAGCGTACTTGGAACTTTTTAGCAGGCGTCCCTGTTTCAAAGGTGAGAATGGTGCCTATCGATAAATCGAGCTCACTGAAATCGATGCGTTCCGACTTGGTTTGCTGGGCATCCATTTAAACAGAACCTCCTCAAAAAGCCTTTAGTCGCGACTTATAGCAGCATCATTTTACGTTGAAGCCAAGCGCTTTGAACGCAGAAAAAAGCTCTGAGTCACCTTGTTTCAACTGAATTTTTACACCAGAGAACTCTCGGCGACAACGATAGTTTTTTCGCAGGGCATCGAACAAATCTCCTCGCTCTTCACTTTGGGCAAGTAAGGTCTTCATAAGCTGGCTATGGTCGTGACGCACATCAAAGCATGCGCGAATAGCCGTATGGATACACCATTCAGGGTCTGCTGTTGAGGTAAACGCTAAGCGAGAAAGTGGAGGCTCTTCCATAAATTGCGCGCCAGAGTAGCGAGCAGGAAGCCCCAGCATTTGGCACACTTTGCGATAGATCATTTCGGTGCCCGCAACTTTGCCATCAAAACTGTATCCCGCTATATGCGGCGTACCGATGTGCACCAAACGCGCCAGTGTTTCATCGATTAAGGGCTCACCTTCCCAAACATCCAAGATCGCTAAGGGAGCGTCATCTTGCAACAATCTCGCCTTTAGAGCTTGATTATCAACAACCGCACCGCGACTTGCATTAATAAGCGTTTGTTTCGCATTTAATACGCTAAGTACTTGCTCATTAATCATATGGTAAGTGGGATAATCACCTGTCGTCGTCATGGGCACATGTAATGTCACGACATCACATTGCATAACATCCTCAAAACTCGAAAGTTCGATTTCAGCTTGCTCAACAAGAGGATCATACACCTTGTGCATCACGCCCAATTTTGACAAGCGCTTCGACAAGCTAGCGCCAATATTGCCATAGCCAATAATACCAACAGTGCTGGCATCTAAGTCAAAATCGTGGGTTTCGCTCAAAATAGACAGGCAGCTGAGCAAGTATTCAACAACCGAATTTGCATTCGACCCAGGGGCGTTCGCATAAGCAATACCCTTTTCTTCCAGATAAGGGATGTCGAAATGGTCCATGCCAATGGTGCACGTACCCACAAACTTAAGCGAGCTTTGCTCCAATAGAGATGCGTTCACTTTCGTCACTGACCGCACAACTAGAATGTCTGCGTCTTTAACATGTTCCGCATCAATTTCACGACCGGGCAAGCAATGCAGCTCACCCATGTCGCCAAAAAAGCGCTCTAAAAATGGAATATTTTCATCGGCTATTATCTTCACGCAGACCTCTTTTAGGATCTAGGATTCTTTCTTATTGTTTTCAAACAGATAGGCAGGGTATTCGCAATGCAACTTCATACCTATGTACTTTTCTAGCGCTGGCAGCAAGAAAGCATCGTCTTCACACGCAAACGAAATCGAAATACCTGTTTCACCCGCCCTACCTGTGCGACCAATACGGTGCACATAATCTTCTGGGTCTTCAGGTAAGTTGTAGTTAAACACGTGACTCACTCCGTCAACGTGTATACCTCGACCGGCAACATCCGTCGCTACAAGAATTTCTATTTCACCGCTCTTAAACTGATCAAGCGTTCGGATTCGCTTATGCTGAGGCACTTCTCCAGAAAGTAGTGCCGCTTTAACACCCTTCGCTTTTAGCGCGGCTTCGAGACGACGAGTTTCGTCACGACGATTCCCGAATATAATCGCTCTAGAAACGTCATTCTGTTCGATATAGCGGCAAATAAGCTCTAGCTTTTCGTCAGCTGAAACCATGAAAACCTTTTGCTCAACCTTTTCGGTTGTCATCTGCTCGGCTTCAATTTCTATATGTATAGGACTTGAAGTCCAACGAGCACAAAGATTGAGAACGTCAGGATTAAAGGTAGCGCTGAACAGCAAGGTTTGACGGCGATCAACTTTCGGGCAACGACTCAAGATCCGCTTCACATCGGGAATGAAGCCCATGTCGAGCAAACGATCAGCTTCATCAATTACAAGGTAATCAAGCTGATCAAGATAGATGTCGCCGCTATTCATAAAGTCGATCAAGCGGCCGGGGGTCGCGACCAAAATATCAAGCACATTATCACGCACATGATCACGTTGCTTTTGATAGTCAATGCCACCCAACACGGAGTAGATTGACATATCAACGTGTTTCGTTAGGGATTTGGCGTCTTTCTCAATTTGCAAGGCCAACTCTCTTGTCGGTGCCATAATTAAGGCACGAGGCTCGCTTGAAAAACGATCACTTGCTGGAATTGGGCGAAGCATAAGGTCGTTGATAATTGTAATTAAGAACGCGGCCGTTTTTCCGGTTCCCGTCTGCGCCTTACCAATGAAGTCGTGCCCATTTAGTGTGTGGGGCAATGAGACCGCTTGAATTTCACTGCAGAACTCATAGTTTAAGTCTGCAATACCATGCAAAAGCTCTGTTTGAAGACCAAGATCATGGAAGCGCGTTTTTCCTTCTTGGGGCTCCACCTTATAGTCGTCAATCGACCAACTAGGCTTAACGCTCTTAGCACTTTTTGCTTTAGGCTTTTGTGCCTCGCTAGTCTTACCTTTTGACTTGCCAGCAGCAGTGTCTACCTTGCTTTTTGGCTTGTGTGATTTTGACGTGGCAGACTCTTCAGCTTCGTTGCTCTTAGAGTCTGTCAATGTGTTGGAATCTGATTTTTTTTTAAAAAGCCCACCGAACATGATGGTTTGCGCCCGCCTAGTACATTAATTGTCGGAAAAGCTTATTCATGACAGTGCAGCTATGCAAGCTTTTCATTGGAAATCTATGCTAAATCATCAATACGGTATGAATTGGGCTTCAAAACGTCTTGCTCAGTCCCAAAATGACGCATCAGGGCTCGACAAAAGACACGCGCACGAGCGGGCAAACCATGAATTAAAAAGTCTCGCGTCTGCAGTTGAACAGACTCACGAAACGCCTCACTGGCAGCTGCTTCAGGATTATTCACGTTATCGACAGATAAGCGAAACTCTACCCTACTCGCGCTCGCAAAAATTCGCTCTAAAGCCTGGGGCTTAACTTCAACTTGCTCAAATAAATGCTGCTGCTCTATACTTCGGCCATCCGGTTGATACCAATAGCCATAGTCGACCAAAGATCGACGGTCACGGCCGGCTAAACACCAATGACTTACTTCGTGCAAGGCGCTTGCTGCGTAATCTTTCGTACTAAAGACGCAATGATGCGCAATAGGTTCTTCCAGATACCCATGTTCAATAGCACCTGAAGGCAAATAAATAGGTTCCGGAGCACCACAAACTAAAACTGTATTCTCAGACGTTTCAAAACACATATTAAATATGCGAACGATATCTGCCCCGTTTGCTGATTTAGGCAGACCTAATGGCAATTTCACTTCAGACTCAACCACCGACATTTGTTCTTAACCCTTTCTTAACAATTACTTTATACACTGCACTAAGCCTTCCGATTAAACTGTGTTCAAGACTTCCTTTTGGACCCGTCATCATGGAATCGCTATCGTAATCGCTTACGTTCACAGAAAGTGGCAAGACGACGTTGAACTAAAGTGCAAAGACGCAGTCTCTGTTAACAGTAACTGTTAAACAGAAGGTAACTCACAACATGGTATTATTTCACAACCTTGCGGTCCGAATGTTGAATTACAGGAATCGATTTTTTGCAGAAACATCTTACATTTAAACGAATTGACGCATTATATATGAGTATCCTAAGCAAGCTATGGCTAATGCTCGCACTAGCGTTCATTCTTTCAAGCAATGCAAACGCATCGTTCGACTTATTTTCTGACTCAGGAAAAACAGACGGTGGGGTCCAGAACTTTTTAAAAGTAGACCAAGCCTTTGAATATCAAGCGAGCAGTGTCGCTGGCGGGCTAAACCTTCGCTGGAAGGTTGCGAAAGACTATTATTTATATCAAGGCCGCCTCACATTTAAGTCTCTTGACTCTAATGCCCAGCTCGGCAAACCTGAATTCTCCGTCGAAGGCACAATAAAGCACGACCCATACTTCGGTGAAGTTAGAGTGATTCACGATGATCTCGAAGTATTTCTGCCAACTACATTAACGAACGGCGCTACGGATTCTGAAATCCAGCTAAGCTACCAAGGCTGCGCCGAAGCAGGCCTATGCTACCCCCCTCGAAAACAAACCGAACTCTACATTCCACTGACGGCAGACGCGGAAACGCCTGCGCCTGCGCCTGCGACAACGACAAAAGCGCAGTTTTCCAATAAACAGACTCCTGAAAACATCGCAAATGGAGATAAAAGCTCTTCGAGCGATCTAGACTCAGCGTACAATCTCGACAACGCAAACGATGTTTTTTCGTTTATGGATACCTCATCACTTGCGAGTATCGCATTTATATTCTTTTTGCTTGGCCTGGGATTAACCTTCACACCCTGCGTATTCCCTATGATCCCGATTATTACCAGCATTATAGCGGGACAAGATCAAAGCAAAACAAGCATGTCTCTAAACTTTATTCTAGCTATGGCTTATGTATTCGGCATG
>JAWUYI010000025.1:0-22673 GCA_034110885.1 Oleiphilaceae bacterium | reverse complement strand
CTAACCGAAGTCGCAAAGCTAAAAAATGGTGAGTTTGATTTTTCCTCTGTGCCGTCGATTGGTGGGCCTGAAACGAGCGAGTTGGCAGAGCCCTTTCCGTTGAACGAGTTTGAAGTCGAGCTAGATCCACTTTCTCATAAACTAGATGATCGTGAACAACAGCTTGCCATTATGGAGCAATTGTTTGTTCAGCAGAGCTTAGACAATGAGAGTTTTATTGCTGGTCGTCCAATCGGTTGTGGCTGGATGTCTTCTCCGTATGGTTATCGTAGCGATCCTTTTAATGGCAAACGGGCGTGGCATGGCGGTGTCGATTTTGCAGGGAAGGATGGTAGAGACATAGTTGCTGTAGCGGCTGGAGTGGTGACTTGGTCTAGTACTCGCTATGGCTATGGGAATTTAGTCGAAATCAATCATGGTAGTGGTTACGCAACGCGTTACGCGCACTGTAAAGAGCTGTTGGTAGAGGTAGGTACTGTGGTTCAAAAAGGCCAAGTCATCGCCAAGATGGGGAGCACCGGTCGCTCCACAGGTCCACACGTGCATTACGAAGTGATTCGCAAAGGAAAAACCGTCGACCCGAAGAAGTATATTTACCGCGCAAGCAAGTAGTGATCCTTCTGGACGCGTTATCTTAGTCCAATCCTCATATATTCTTCAGTTTTAGGCGCTAATGAGACTCTACAGTCTTTTAGTGTCTGTCTAGATGCCTTAGAATGCTCGATTCGGCTTAATTTGGTGTTTGCCGTCTTGAATTTCTAGGCGGCACCCTCACTACTTCTTAATAGCCCCAATTTACAATTAGAAAATACACAGAAGAGCGATATGTTTTCATCCACATTGACAAAATTATTCGGCAGCAAGAATAAGCGCGAGCTTAAGCGTATGGGCAAATTTGTTGTCCGCATTAATGCATTAGAAGAAGAGCTCTCGAAATTGGATGATGCTGCATTGCAAGCAAAAACTCCTGAGTTTAAGGAGCGTCTTTCAAAAGGGGAGTCGCTAGATAAATTACTTCCAGAAGCGTTTGCTGTTGCTCGAGAGGCTGGCAAGCGAGTGATGGAAATGCGTCACTTTGACGTGCAGTTAATTGGCGGCATGGCGCTGCATGAAGGGCGAATTGCAGAAATGCGAACGGGTGAAGGTAAAACGCTCGTAGCGACACTACCTGTATATTTGAATGCGCTCGCAGGCGAAGGCGTCCACGTCGTTACTGTAAACGACTATCTCGCCAAACGAGATTCTAAATGGATGGAGCCTCTGTATAACTTTCTGGGTTTGGAGGTTGGTGTTGTGTACGGTGGTCAGACGCCGGAAGAGAAACAGGCGGCCTATCGTTCAGACATCACGTACGGAACCAATAACGAATTTGGTTTTGATTATCTGCGAGACAATATGGCGTTTAGCGCTGAAATGAAGGCGCAGCGTAAGTTGAATTTTGCGATCGTCGATGAGGTTGACTCAATCTTAATCGATGAAGCTAGAACGCCTCTTGTTATTTCAGGTCCAGTTCAAGATAACTCTGAGCTCTATAAGCAAACGAAAGTTTTGGTTCCGATGTTGACCAAGGCTGAAGTGGGTGAAGATGGCAAACCTACCGATGATGGTCATTTCACAATTGATGAGAAAGCCAAGAATGTCGAGTTGACCGAAAGTGGTTTAACGCGGCTTGAGCAATTGCTCATTGAGCGAGGCGTTCTGCAAGAAGGTGCCAGCTTGTACGCACCGGCTAATTTGAACCTCTTGCATCATGTCAGTGCAGCCCTGAGAGCTGAACACTTGTACAGCAAAGACGTTGATTACATTGTGCAAGACAAGCAGGTCGTTATTATCGATGAGCATACCGGCCGTACGATGGCAGGGCGTCGTTGGGGGGAAGGTCTGCACCAGGCGATTGAGGCGAAAGAAGGCTTGGCTATTCAGGCGGAAAGTCAAACCTTAGCGTCAACCACATTCCAGAACTTTTTCCGTCTATACAATAAGTTGGCAGGTATGACAGGTACGGCCGACACGGAAGCGTTCGAGTTCAACCAAATATATAGCTTAGATGTTGTGGTTATGCCGACAAACAAATCTGTCGAAAGGATAGATTACAACGACTTGGTATATTTAACGCAGGAAGAAAAGTTCCAAGCGATTATCGACGAGACTAAAGAGATTGTCGCGGCTAAGCGCCCTGTACTCGTGGGTACTGCTTCGATTGAAGCGTCAGAGTATCTTTCTGGTCTGCTTAAGAAAGCTCAAATAAAGCATAGTGTTCTGAATGCTAAGCATCACGCGCAAGAAGCTCAAATTATTGCACAAGCTGGTATGCCAGGTACGGTGACCATTGCTACAAACATGGCCGGTCGCGGAACTGACATTGTTTTAGGTGGTAATTGGGAGGCAGAAGTTAGGGCTCTAAAAGATCCGAATCCGGAAGCTATCGCAAAGATTAAGGCTGATTGGGAAATTCGAAATAAGGCAGTTAAAGATGCTGGCGGCCTGCATATTCTCGGAACTGAACGCCATGAATCTCGCCGAATCGATAACCAGCTTCGTGGTCGTTCTGGTCGTCAGGGTGATCCAGGAAGTACGCGCTTTTTCTTATCTTTAGAAGATAACCTGATGCGTTTGTTCGCCTCTGACCGGGTGCGTGGAATTATGCAAGCGCTTGGCATGGACAAAGGAGAGGCTATTGAGCATAAAATGGTGAGTAATGCCATTGAGAAGGCACAGCGTAAAGTAGAGGGTCGCAACTTCGATATTCGTAAGTCTCTGCTTGAGTATGATGACGTGGCTAATGACCAGCGAACAGTTATCTACGAGCAGCGTAATGACGTGATGGAACAAACGGATATTACGGATATTGTATATTCAATCCGTGAAGAAGTTGTGAATGATGTTATTAGTACGCATATTCCACCTCAGAGCGTTGAAGATTTATGGGATGTTCCTGGTTTAGAGCAAGGTTTGAAGCATGAGTTTGCGGTCGACTTTCCGGTAGCAGAATGGCTGAAGTCTGATGATTCTTTGCATGAGGAATCTCTGCGCAAGAAAATACTCGAAAACATCATCCTTGTGTATAAGCAAAAAGAAGAAGTGGCTGGCGCGGAGTCAATGAGAGCCTTCGAGAAGCAAGTGTTTCTGCATATTCTTGATACACTATGGAAAGAGCATCTTGCCGCAATGGATCATTTGCGCCAAGGCATACACTTACGAAGCTACGCACAAAAGAATCCAAAGCAAGAATACAAGCGTGAAGCGTTTGAGATGTTTCAAGATATGCTTGGGCGCCTAAAGAGCGATATTGTTCGTGTTACGAGTCACGTTAAGATTCAGTCCGAAGAAGAGCTTGCAGAGATAGAGCGGCAACGTAAGGAAGAGTTGGAGCGTCAACTTGGTTCTGCTAAGTCTCAACATGCTGATGCGAGCGCTGTAGATGGCGTTGATGGCGATTCCGGTGCGGAGCAAAAAGCAGAACCGATGACTCGTGAAGGACGTAAGGTCGGTCGTAACGAGCCTTGCCCATGCGGATCTGGTAAGAAATATAAGCAGTGTCACGGCCGTATAACGGCTTAACTTTACTTGAATTGAAAAGAAGACGTTTTGCATGGCGGTCGGAGTACATAACTTTCCTGATTTTCCAGAGCTTTCTGGGGTGCGTATTGGTGTAGTCGAAGCAGGCATCAAAAAACAATCCCGTAAAGATTTGGTGTTGTTCGAGTTCGATGCGTCTGCAAATGTCGCAGGTGTATTCACAAAGAATGCATTTTGTGCAGCCCCGGTGCATATCAGTAAGACGCACTTAGCGTTCATTAATGGGCGTGGGGGTAAAGCGTACTTTTTAATCAATACCGGCAACGCGAATGCAGGTACTGGCAAGCAGGGTTTCGATGATGCGCTTCAATGCTGTGAATCACTTGCTCAGCAAGTAGGGTGTGAACAGCAGCGCATCTTGCCTTTTTCTACGGGCGTTATAGGTGAAAAGCTTCCTGTAGACAAAATTTGCAATGCGCTAACTGAGCTAACTAAGTCTTTGTCTGTTAATAATTGGGCTGATGCTGCCGCGGGGATCATGACGACCGATACCCGGCCAAAAGGTGCAACAACAACCGTTTCCTATGGTGGTCACTCTATAACTATTAACGGCATCAGTAAGGGCGCAGGAATGATTAAGCCCAACATGGCAACGATGCTGTGTTTTGTTGCTACCGATGCGTCTATTCCTCAACCGCTCCTTAAGCGATTAGTTTCGGAAATTGCCGACTGCTCTTTCAATCGCATCACCATTGATGGTGATACCTCGACCAATGATGCATGTATGCTGGTTGCGTCGGGTGCGAGTTTGGCGCCCGAGATAGATGAGTCCCACGAAGATTTCCAAAACTTTAGACGCTCACTCCAGCAGGTTTTTCTCGACCTTTCTCATGCAATTGTCCGTGACGGAGAAGGTGCCACAAAGTTTGTTACGATCCGTGTAGAACGTGCTCGAAGCCAGCAGGAAGCGCTCGATGTTGGGTATACGATTGCGCATTCTCCTCTGGTAAAGACGGCCTTGTTTGCGTCAGACCCTAATTGGGGGCGCATTCTCGCAGCCTTGGGGCGTGCGCCGATTGTAGATTTTGATTTGTCGTTAGTCTCCATTTCTTTGGGCGATGTAATGATTGTGGAGGGCGGCGGACGCGCTGAAAGTTACACTGAAGAGCGAGGTCAAACAGTGATGGATCAAGAAGAGATTACCATTATTGTTAATCTAGATCGCGGGGCTTCAGTAGAAACTATCTGGACCACTGATCTTTCGCATGACTATGTCACGATTAACGCTGAATACAGAACCTAATCCAATTCATGAAATATGTTCACGTAGCGGTTGCTGTAATATCTCGTGATTCAGAAACTGGGCGTGAAATCTTAATCTCTAGGCGTTCGCCTGACGCTCATCAGGGTGGCTTGTGGGAATTTCCTGGTGGCAAGGTAGAGTCGGGCGAGACAGTTACGCAAGCGCTTTCAAGAGAGATTAATGAAGAACTCGGTTTGGAAGTTTCAACCTTAGATAGTTCGCCTTCGCCAATTATTACTATTCAGCATGACTACGGCGATAAACGAGTTATGTTAGATGTGTGGTTGGTTACGGAGTTTTCAGGTATCCCTCGCGGTCTAGAGGGGCAGCCTGTTAAATGGGTTGCTGTAGACACACTTCAAGACTATGCGTTCCCTGAAGCCAATAAGCCCATTATCAGTGCATTGCTATTGCCTGATCGTTACTTGATTACCCCTAGATTTGAATCCTGCACAGAGGCATGTCGGTATGTCAGTAAGGCGTGCAGCAATCAGTTTGAGCTGATCCAGTTTCGACAGCATAATTTGAGTGATGAAGACTATATCAATTGGGCTGAACGTATTTTGGAGGCAGTTTCCGAGTTTCCGCGTGCCCGCATATTCTTGAATCGGACTCCAGCGGTGTTGCCAGAAAAGCTATGCCTTAGCTGCGGAGTGCACCTCAGTGCGAAGGAAGCGAAAATCTATGATGCTAACGCCTTAAAAAACCCTCCTCGATGGCTTGCAGTGTCTTGTCACACAAAAGAAGAGTTGATGACTGCAGCGAAGATTAATGTCGACTTTGGTGTATTGTCTCCGGTTGCTAAAACAACTTCACATCCTGACGTCATGCCAATAGGTTGGGGTACGTTTAGGGATCTTGTTTCAGAGGTCGCGTTTCCGGTTTACGCTTTGGGTGGTTTGAGTGCTCAATCTATGCAGCAAGCAAAATTGTCTGGGGCGCAGGGCGTGGCAGCAATTTCTGCATGGCAGCGCGAGCTGTTACGATGATGTTTTATATATTTAAACTTTTAGGGGTCGCGGTACGTGAGTGATAAATTAAGCCATGTGAATGAACAGGGCAAAGCGTCAATGGTCGACATAAAAGGGAAGTCAGTAACAGAGCGCACAGCTGTTGCTGAGGGCTATGTTTTAATGGCGCCTGCTACCCTTGATTTGATCCTGAATAATGGTATTGAAAAGGGCGATGTCTTGGCCGTGTGTCGCGTGGCTGGCATTATGGCAGCTAAAAAATGTTCGGAACTTATTCCTCTTTGTCATGGTCTGAATCTGAGTTCGGTCAGTATTGACTTTGAATCGCAGATTGTTGATGAGCAGGCAGAATTGCGCGTCGTAAGTACATGTACCTTGGGTGCTCAAACTGGCGTCGAAATGGAAGCTTTGACCGCGGTTAGTGTCGCGGCCTTAACAGTTTATGATATGTGCAAAGCGGTCGATAAGGCGATTGTTATTGATGGTGTTAGATTATTGGAAAAACTCGGGGGTAAGAGCGGTCGTTTTTTGGCTGCGGAGCGCGGCCGGCAAAAAATTAGGTAATAGTTAAAAAAAACATGCCTGAATGACTAAATCGAGAGTCGAATGACAGAAATTAAGAGTATTGCTACAGCCGAGCCAAGTGAACGGCTGGTTGATCGTTTTGGTCGAGTGGTGAGGTATCTGCGTCTATCTGTTACAGACCGATGTGATTTTCGTTGCGTGTATTGTATGGACGAAGAAATGACCTTTGTTCCAAGGTCTGAAGTGCTCACTCTGGAAGAAATGCAGATAATCGCGGAAGCGTTCGTAGAACTTGGCGTTGAAAAAATTCGCTTAACGGGGGGTGAGCCGCTTATTCGTTCTGGTGTGGTTGACCTGTGTCAGTCTATCGCGAGCATCGAATCTTTGGGTGAGTTGGTTATGACCACCAATGGTTCTCGATTGACTGAGCTTGCGGTAGACCTGCGTAATGCTGGAATAAAGAAATTGAACATTAGCTTAGATACTCTCGATCCTGATAAATTCCGTGAGCTCACCAGAGTTGGCAGCTTAGATAAGGTTTTATCGGGCATCAATGCGGCTATCGAAGCAGGTTTCGAATCAATCAAACTGAATGCTGTCATTCTGAAAGGCAGGAACGACCATGAGGTTGTGCCTTTGGTTCGCTTTGCTGTGCAGCACGGAATTGATATTAGTTTTATTGAAGAAATGCCCTTAGGAAGTATAAGTGAACATAATAGAAGCGAAGCATTTATAAGTAGTGAGACGCTTAGAGAAAACTTGAAAGACTACTTTGAGATTGAAGCTGAAAGAGAGTCGGATTTGTCATCGGGCCCATCACGCTATTATAAAATCGCAGGTTCGAGCTCTAGAGTCGGGTTTATATCTCCGCACAGTGAAAACTTTTGCTCGGACTGCAATCGTGTGCGTGTCACGGCCGAAGGTAAGTTGCTGCTGTGTTTGGGTAATGAACACTCAGCAGACTTGAAGCGTGTGTTGCGAGAGAATGATGGCTGTAAACAGGCGCTTAAGTCTGAAATCGTCGCTGCGATGGTGCTCAAGCCTGAAAAGCACCACTTTGATTTAGATGCAGCACCCCAAATCGTGCGTTTCATGAATGCGACGGGTGGCTAGCTTACGTTTACTCAAATGCATTGCTGCTAACCGCGACAAAGAGTGTGATACAATGCGCAGCCTTTTAATTCCGAGGATCATTTGTGACCGTTCGATTTATTGAATCTTGTCGATTACCAACGCCTTTTGCCGTATTTGATATGCACGGTTTTGAAGAAATTGAGTCTGGGCAAGAACATGTCATTCTTAGCTTGGGTGACGTTTCTGATGGCGAGCCCGTACTTGCGAGAACTCACTCTGAGTGCTTGACTGGTGATGGCTTGTTTAGCTTACGCTGTGATTGCGGTTTTCAACTTGAACATGCGCTGCAAAGTATTGCTCGGGAAGGGCGTGGTGTTTTGATGTATCTGCGTCAAGAAGGTCGCGGAATTGGCTTACTGAATAAAATTCGAGCGTATCATTTGCAAGATTTAGGCGCAGACACAGTCGAGGCCAATGAGCAATTAGGTTTTGAGGCCGATCTTCGAGACTATAGTATTTGCGGACCTATGCTGCAGCATCTAGAAATTAGCTCCCTGCGTTTGATGACCAATAACCCTAGAAAAGTTAAAGCTCTTGAAGAGGCTGGGTTGAAAGTGGTTGAACGCTTGCCTTTAAAGGTAGGGCGTAATCCACACAACGATTCTTATTTATCGACCAAAGAGAGTAAGCTTGGGCATTATTTGGGCACACATCAAGATGATGAGACAGGCGTTTGATGGTGGGGCAGTGACAAGACAATAAAAAAGCGACTAAGGTCGCTTTTTTATTGTCTTGTTTTCGATCGTCTAGTTAGAACTCAGGCTTGTCTAACGGGTGTTGGGCTGTTCGTGCTGGCATCAAGCTGAGCAAGGCGGTCTGTAATGGATCGTTGAATCCCTGCTGCATTCAAACCACACTCGCTGAGTAGTGTTTTTGGATTGCCATGCTCTATAAACTGGTCAGGCAAACCAAGATGCAAACAAGCGATGTCGATGCCCTGATTGTTCAAAAATTCCGCTACACCTGCGCCAGCGCCACCTGCGATGGCATTCTCTTCAAGCGTAACAAATAGCTTATTGCTGTAGCTCAGGGCAATAATTAGTTTTTCGTCTAAAGGTTTAACAAAACGCATATCAATCACGCTTGCGTTTAGGTTTTGCGCCGCAACACAGGCTTCAGGAAGTAGTGCGCCAAAACTTAGGATCGCAACATCACGCCCTTCGCGAATAGTTCTCGCTTCGCCTAAGGGGATTTCAGTAAATTCTTGTATGATTTCTTCCCCTGGGCCTGTTCCTCTCGGGTAGCGAATAGCGGCTGGACCATTATGTAACAAGCCTGTATGCAGCATTTGTCTGCATTCGTTTTCGTCAGAGGGCGCCATAATCAGCATGTTGGGAATGCAGCGTAAGAATGACAGATCAAAACTGCCAGCATGCGTTGGGCCGTCAGCCCCTACGAGGCCAGCTCTGTCAATCGCGAAGGTGACGTCTAGGTTTTGCACGGCAACGTCATGAACAAGTTGGTCATACCCGCGCTGTAGGAAGGTCGAATACATTGCGACTACTGGCTTCATTCCTTCACAAGCCATACCTGCTGCGAGTGTAACTGCGTGCTGTTCCGCAATCGCAACATCGAAATAGCGCTCAGGAAAGCGATCGGCAAACGCAATAAGGTCAGATCCTTCTTTCATTGCGGGTGTAATCCCTACCACACGCTTGTCTTGAGCTGCTTCATCACATAGCCATTGTCCAAAAATATTGGAGTAGCTTGGCGCCTTTATTTTTACCGCTTCTGGAGCTTTGACCAGCGGCTTCGCCTCGATTTTGTTGATCGCATGGTAGCCGATCGGGTCACTTTCTGCAGGCGCAAAGCCTTTGCCTTTTTTCGTTACCACATGAAGAAATTGGGGGCCTTTTAAGTGCTTCATGTTTTCAAGGGTTTGAATCAGCGTTGGCACATCATGGCCATCTATTGGGCCTATATAGTTAAATCCTAGCTCTTCGAACAGCGTTCCTGGTGCCATTAAACCTTTAACGTGCTCTTCTGTCTTGCGAGCGAACTCCATGAGTCCCGGCGTACCGCTGAGAACCCGTTTGCTGCCATCTCTAACCTGATTATAAGCCTTGCCTGAAAGAATCTTGGCGAGGTGGTTTTTTAGCCCGCCGACATTGTTTGAAATCGACATGTCGTTGTCGTTAAGCACAACTAAAAGATTCGGAGATATGTCTCCCGCGTGGCTTAGCGCTTCGAAGGCCATTCCCGCGGTAAGCGCGCCATCTCCGATTACCGCGATTGCTCTGCGGGATTCACCTTTTAGCTGAGCAGAAAGGGCCATGCCGAGTGCTGCGCTAATCGAGGTACTAGAGTGGCCCACACCAAAGGTGTCGTATTCGCTTTCGTCACGAGTGGGGAAAGCCGCCGGGCCATGTTGTTGTCGGATCTTGGGCATCTGGTCGCGACGCCCTGTGAGTATCTTATGTGGGTACGCTTGGTGGCCGACATCCCAAACGAGGCGATCTTCGGGCGTATTGAAAACATAATGCAATGCTGCGGTAAGCTCTACCACACCTAAACCCGCGCCAAAATGGCCACCAGATTGGCCAACGCTATAGAGTAAGTAGGCTCTTAGCTCGAAACAAAGCTGATATAGCTGTTCTTCTGTGAGCAGTCTTAGTTGATGAGGAGAGTCTATTTTATCCAGCAGAGGTGTGCTTGGTCGCTGGATAGGAATCTCTTGAAAGGTGTGGAGCTGATACATCAATAGTGCTGCTGTTCAATAGTAAAACGGACCAGAAGTATATCAGAATCCTGCTCTAGGGCAGCGATAAAATTTTAACGCTTGGGTTTGTGCGGCCAGTTTAATTCGTCTGAGAATGGTTCAAAGTTTACGTTGTACAACGAACTGCGCAATTTCTGCCAATTTTGCGGTGTTTCTAGATTCGAGTTGTTCAAGAGCGCTGATGCAATTGAGTAAAAGCTCGTCCACTTTTTCTTGGGCCCCAGCGAGACCCAGCAAAGATGGGTAGGTTGATTTGTCGAGGGCAACATCTGCGCCTTGTGTCTTTCCGAGTGTTTTTGTGTCACTGACTATATCTAGTATATCGTCTTGTACTTGAAATGCTAAACCCAGAGCGTCTGAAAACTGGTCTAGTAAGCGTTTCTCTGTGTCACTGACAGCGCATTCTGCGCTGAGCGCGCCGAGCCGAATGGCAGCCTTAATGAGCTTTCCTGTTTTCAGACTATGCATGTGTTGCAAAGCATCGATTTCGATAAACGCACCTTCTGACTCTAAATCGATTGCCTGACCTAACACCATGCCTTGGGGGCCTGAGGCCTGAGCGAGCTCACTGATCATCTGTAATTTTCTGTTTGGAGAATAGGGTAGGTGTTCGTCTGACAGCATTTGAAAGGCCATTGCTTGCAAACCATCACCTGCAAGTATCGCTACAGCCTCGTTATATGCCTTGTGGCAAGTAGGTTGGCCCCGCCGCAAGTCGTCGTCGTCCATCGCGGGCAAGTCGTCATGAATTAGTGAGTAGGCGTGTATCATCTCGACAGCCACTGCTGCCGGCATTGCTCGCTCTATACTGGCGCCAAAACATTCTGCTGTGGCGATGGTTAGAATAGGGCGAATGCGCTTTCCACCAAGCACCACGCTGTAACGCATCGCTTCTGACAGTGTTGAAGCACTCGAGTAGCGATCAAGCTGCTCTTCTAACGCGGCGTCTATTGCTTGTTTGAGGGGCGCAAAAAAACTAGGTGCATGCATCTTAGACTAGCTTGTCGAGGTCAGACTGATCGGGGTCTTTACTGACCTCGACTGTGCTTCCATCTTGCAGTAATTCAGAGACGCGTTGCTCTGCTTTTCGCAAGGTTTCTTGACAACTTCTGGTTAGCTTTACGCCTTCTTCGAACGCTTCCAGTGACTGTTCAAGCGAAAGCTCTCCTCGCTCCATTTTTGTGACAATAGCTTCTAACTGTTGAAGTGATTGTTCGAAATCATTTAGGTCGTTGTTCTTTGTATCGGACATGCGTACTCAAGCGTCTAAAGTGTTTTTGTGGTAAATGAGGCAAGCTAAAAAAATTGCACATCATTTTCAGTGAAGTTTCAGCATTTGAGGCTAAACTAAAACTGTATTTTACCACTTTGCGAGTGCAGTGATCTTAAATATCGTATAGATCCTGCGTTGCACTTAGTATACCGACTGTTTTGTCTGGCTTGAACTACAACATGAGTTTGTAGGGCGACATGATTTATTTGTAATAGAACAATTCTTTCTAGGGGATTTGCACTTGGATTTAGCAACCTTAATTGGTTTGATTGGCGGTTTCGCGATCGTAATTTTCGCAATGCTGCTTGGCGGGTCGCTTGGGATGTTTGCCGATATGCCATCAATTCTTATTGTGTTGGTGGGCTCTATTCTGGTTTGCTTAATGAAATTCTCTCTCGCTCAGTTTTTGGGTGCCACCAAAACGGTTATCAAAGCATTTGCATTTAAGCTTGAGTCACCTGAAGAATTGATCATGACGGTTAAAGAGCTAGCGGAAGAAGCGCGTAAAGGTGGCCTGCTTTCTCTAGAAGGCAAAGAAATTTCAAGTGATTTTCTACAAAAAGGTATCGCGCTTCTCATTGATGGGCACGACGCGGATGTTGTTAAAACCCTCCTTCAAAAAGATAAGAACATGGCGGTAGACAGGCACAAGACCGGGGCTCGGGTTTGGGAGTCTCTAGGGGATGTGGCGCCGGCTATGGGTATGATTGGAACCTTGGTTGGCCTAGTCGCAATGCTGTCTAATATGGATGACCCTAAGTCGATTGGGCCGGCTATGGCTGTTGCGCTCTTAACTACTTTGTATGGAGCGATGCTCGCTAACATGGTAGCGATCCCATTTGCGGATAAATTGAAATTGCGAATGGAAGAAGAACAGATGATCAAGACGATGGCGATTGACGCGGTCCTCGCCATTCAAGCCGGGCAGAATCCGAGAGTGATTGAGAGTATGTTGCGTACTTACCTGCCAGAAGGTGACCGTGACCCCGAAGCAGCTGCAGAGTCGTAACAGGAAGTTCTACTATGGCTGATGAAGAGCACCAATGCGAAGAGTGCAAACCGGGCTTGCCTGCGTGGATGGGTACATTTGCGGACTTAATGTCACTGCTTATGTGTTTTTTCGTGTTGCTTTTATCGTTTGCTGAAATGGATGTCCTGAAGTTCAAACGACTTGCGGGATCAATGCGCGAAGCCTTTGGTGTGCAGCAGGAAGTTGAGGTTAATGCTGTGCCTAAAGGGACGAGCGTGGTGGCGCTAGAGTTTTCGCCAGGCAAACCAGAGCCGACACCAATTCGCACCGTCATGCAGCAAACGTCTGACCCTGATCAGCAAACGGTTGAACTTATGTGTGATCAGCCTGTTGAAGAAAAAGCGCCAGAGACCTGCGATAGCAGCAGCGAAGCAGATTCTGAAGCTAGAAGCGCGCAAATGATGCAGCAATTTGTGGCGGCAAAGATAGAACAAGCTAATGAAAATGCCGAGAATCAAGCAGTCGAAATTGCGTCAAAGTTACAACAAGAAATTGCCCAAGAAATTGTAGAAATAGAGTCGAATGGTCGAAAAATTATTATTCGGGTAGAAGAAAAGGGTTCCTTTGCTTCGGGCTCAGCAGAGTTTGAGGCCGACTTTTTGCCGATTTTGGATAAACTGGCAAGCGTTCTAGCGTCTGTGTCCGGAAGAGTTTCGGTAGAGGGCCATACCGACGACATTCCGATTAAGACTAGCGAGTATCCATCTAACTGGGACTTGTCCGTAAAGAGAGCGTTAATCGTAGCTCATGGTTTGTTAGACTCGGGTACTCTAGATTACAAACGTTTTGCAGTGGCCGGGTTTGCGGATACAAAACCTCTCGTGCCGAACGAAGACGCTGAAAGTAGAGCTAAGAATCGACGTGTAGAAATCGTGCTACAAGAAAAAACTAATGACATGCTGCGCGAAGAAATTGAGCAAGAAGAAGATGCGGTGAAGGCCGGAGACACGCAAGTGCTAAGGCGGATGCTAGACTTACAGCCGGCAGAAATTTTTTAAGGCTAGTTTAGAACGCAATGCTGCTAGTACAGTTGAAGCTATAGATGGAGAGGCTAATGCCAGAAAAACAAGATGAACGGCGCCGCTATTTTCGTGTTACAGATCATGTAGGGTTGAGTGTGAAAGTCCTTTCAGCGTCTGAACGAGAGCTTTCGATTGCAGGTGAAGTGCGTTCACCTGACAATATGCTGAGTAAGATCGATATTGGGATTAGAAAACTAACAGCGTCTATCAGAAAGCGAGATGAAGAGCTGGCAATGGCGCTTTCCCTGCTCAATAAAAAAATTGATATGTTGCTGGTTAGTGGTAGTAATGAGGGTCAGGAAAATAGTTCGAGTCAGTTTAAAAATGAATTGGTAAACATTAGTGCGTGCGGAATTGCCTTCCCTTGGTCGAAAGATATCGCGCTAGCTCAATCTTTAGAATTAGGTATTAAGCTCTACCCTTCTGAAGAAATTATTTTTGTAATGGCTTCGGTAGTAGGCTGTGAGCGAAGAGACGCCTTTGCTTCAGATCTATCGGAGGATGAGGTGGAAGAATTTACAAGGGTGCCCTTTTGGATTCGGGCTGACTTTGAGGACCTTCGCGGCTCAGGCCAAGAACTGTTGGTGCAGCATGTTATTCAAAGACAGGCACAAGAACTTCAACGCAAACGCGCCGAAAAGGCTTAGTTCCTATACCTAAGTACTATAACTAAGCACTATACCTTAAGTACTAAAATCTCAGTGCTAAAGCTTAGCCGATATCTCGAATTATTGTTTCTGATCGAATACTTCGTGTTGCTTCACCACTATTTGGTTCGGCATCATTTGGCGCAGCGAAGCTTTGTTCCGTAAAGGTAATTCGCTCTCTAGTAATCGAAACTAAGCTTGTCGCTCGTGTTCCATATGCTTGGCTGCGTATAAATATAGACGATAGAAACTTCTCCCATTGGGCTCCTATCCCAGTCTCTGGTAAGTCTTCATCTTTTGCTTGTTCTAAGTCACGCATCAAAGCAAGCCATGCTAAGTCACGCGCTTGCGCAGAAAGCGTCTCGCTCTCACGAATTTCAATATATCCCTGTTTTGCTTTTACGAGCTTTGGCCAAGGTGTGTCGAGTAGATGGTTGGATAAACCGTACACACCTGAGTTCAATATTCTAGGCGTTTGATCTGATTTGTTTCCGTGGTAAGTCAGAGTGTCGCCATCGAAGAATAGAGCATTGAAGCCGGAATAGGCGCTGTGTTTTTGTGCTAATTGGTGGGCGAAATCGCGAGAGCTTGCCACAGAATTTAGGAAGCTGACGGGAATCTCTCCTCGTGAAACGTCTCCAGTTGTAGAAGGCATTTCTCGATAATTTGTTACTGCCGCTAGACGGCCAGTTTTTGTAACCGAAAGCCAAGTGCCGCCCGCGGATAAATCTCTGCCGCCAAAAATGCTCGGATGTGATGACCAGTAGTCAATTGGGTGAGCAGGTCGATCAAAAAACTCGTCTCGGTTGGCTAGTAAAGTTAGTTCTTTGTTCTGTTCGTGCCAGTCAAAAATAATTAAACACATAGGTAAAATCGCCATAGTTTCTTGCTATGATAGCACGCTCTTACACTAGCAGCTGCGGCGCGTGAAGCGATAAAATGATAATTGCTACTTACCTACTAGCCGGCGCGTTTGCGGGTTTGATTGCAGGCTTACTTGGTGTGGGAGGGGGCATTATTATCGTCCCTGTTTTAGTGCTTAGTTTTGAGGCCCAAGGCTTTCATATAGATGTGCTAACACATATGGCCATTGCTACGTCTCTTGCTTGCATTGTGTTTACCTCAATTAGTTCGACCATTAGCCATAACAGTCGGCAGAGCGTCGACTGGCGTATTCTGAAACGTATGGTGCCAGGTATTATTGTCGGAGGTATATTGGGTGTTTCGACTGCCGTGCAGCTCAGCGGTCACTTATTGCGCCAGCTTGTTGGCGTGTTTGCGGTACTAATAGCGATTAAAATGGTGTTGCCTAGTACGAGCGTGCCCAGTGTTACAGGGCGTTTGCCTAAACGTGTTTTCGTACCGGCGGGTTTGTTTATAGGGTGGGTGTCTGCCCTTTTTGGAATTGGTGGAGGCACAGTAAGCGTGCCGTTTTTTAATGCCCTGGGTATGAGTATGCAACGGGTTGTTGGAACTGCTGCCGCATGTGGGTTTCCAATTGCTTTGGTGGGAATGATTACGAATATTTATGCTGGGTTAGATAACACAGATCTGCCAGAAAATAGCCTTGGTTTTGTTTATTTGCCGGCTGTCTTGACCTTGTCTATTGCTTCGGTCATCTTGGCGCGTGTTGGCGCTAAGCGCGCCCACGAAATACCAGCGCAAACGCTGCGGCGCTTGTTTTCTATTTGTTTGTTTATTGTTGGTGCGAAATTCCTGTTTTTTTAATACTAGCGTTGGTGCAACGACGCCACTGCTTTGCACACAAGATTTTTAAAGGAGATTACATTGGCAATTGCCTATCCACAAATTGACCCCGTTGCTCTATCACTTGGGCCCTTGCAAATTCACTGGTACGGTTTGATGTATCTAGGGGGTTTTTTTGCAGCATATTATTTTGGCAAGAAAAGGGCTCAGCGTGCAGATGCACCACTTAAGCCTGAGCAAGTAGGCGATATGATTTATTTTGCAGCGCTGGGTGTCGTGCTTGGTGGGCGTTTGGGATATGTTTTCTTTTATAATTTTGGTAAGTTTTTGCAAGACCCCGTCTGGCTTTTCCGCGTATGGGAAGGCGGTATGTCTTTTCATGGCGGCTTAATAGGCGTGATTGTTGCGCTAATTTTATACTCGCGGAAAGTTGGTTGTAAGCCTTTTCAGCTTGTCGATTTTGTTGCTCCGCTTGTCCCAATCGGTCTGGGCTTAGGGCGCATCGGCAATTTTATTGGGGCTGAGCTTTATGGTCGAGCCAGTGATGTGTCATGGGCGATGGTGTTTCCAACGGATCCAGAGCAAGTCGCTCGCCACCCTTCTCAGTTATACCAAGCTGGGCTCGAAGGTCTTGCTCTGTTCTTAATTCTCTGGTTTTACTCGGCCAAGCCTAGGCCTATGTACGCGGTGTCGGGAGTGTTTTTAGCGTGGTACGGTATTTTCCGTTTCTTGATGGAATTTGTTCGAGAGCCTGACGCCCATATTGGGTTTATTGCTTGGGGCTGGCTCACGATGGGGCAGGTCTTGTCTTTGCCGATGATTGCTCTAGGTGTCGGAATGATTGTTTATGCGAATAAGTCTGCACAAGTAACGAACGCGCAGAAGAATTGAGGTAGTACAAAATGAAAGCCTATTTAGAGTTAATGCAGGATGTTGTCGAAAATGGCGTCGACAAAGGGGACAGAACGGGTGTTGGCACGCGTTCAGTTTTTGGTCGACAAATGCGCTTCGATTTAAGCAAAGGATTTCCTTTGCTTACGACCAAAAAAGTGCATTTGAAAAGTATTATCTACGAACTTTTATGGTTTCTTAAAGGCAGCACTGACAACAATTGGTTGAAAGAACGAGGTGTCAGTATCTGGAATGAATGGGCGACATCAGAGGGAGACCTTGGGCCGATTTATGGCAAACAATGGCGCAGTTGGGCAGGCCAGGATGGTCAAGTTGTTGATCAGATTTCCGAGCTCATTCAACAAATAAAAACCAAGCCCAATTCACGCCGTTTAATCGTGTCTGCGTGGAATCCTACCGAGTTGCCGGATGAGTCAATTTCACCGCAAGCTAATGTTGAACAAGGTCGCATGGCACTAGCGCCTTGCCACTGCCTGTTTCAATTTTATGTGCTGGATGGCAAGCTATCTTGCCAGCTATATCAGCGTAGCGCGGATTTGTTTTTAGGTGTGCCGTTTAATATCGCGAGCTACACAATTTTAACGCATATGATCGCTCAGCAGTGCGATTTAGACGTGGGTGAGTTTGTGCATACTTTTGGTGACTGCCACTTATATTCAAATCACTTGACTGATGACATTGTGTTTGAACAATTGGGTCGCGAGCCTAAGTCCTTACCTAAGCTCAATATCAGGCGTAAGCCGGCTTCAATATTTGATTATGAGTATGAAGACTTTGAGGTGCTTGATTATGAGCCAGACCCAATAATACGCGCGCCTATAGCGATTTAAGTTTTTACGTTTATGTGAGAAAGAGACCAGTATGCGAAAGTCGATGATTGTTGCCATGGCACAAAATAGGGTAATTGGCAGAAATAACAAACTACCTTGGTATTTGCCGAACGATCTTAAGTACTTTAAACAAGTTACGATGGGTCTGCCGATTGTGATGGGGCGTAAGACCTATGAATCGATTGGGAGGCCTTTGCCTGGGCGCACAAATATAGTCGTGACTCGCAATACCAACTGGTCAGCGGGCGGTGTTAAGAGCGTCAATTCTTTAGAATGTGCATTTGAGCTTGCAGAGTCGATCGCCGAAATTGATGGGCGTGACGAGGTGATGATTATCGGTGGCGATCAAATTTACCAAAGTGCTTTGCCCTTAGTCGATCGTATATACCTAACCGAAGTGCACGCGGATGTGGCGGGTGATGCGTATTTTCCTGCGTTTGAACGTGACGAGTGGGCGGTAGTTGGGTGTGAGGATTTTGTGGCGGAGGATCCTAATCCTTATGACTATAGTTTTGTGGTGCTCGACCGAAAATAGGCGATCTATAGAAGGGTCAAAAACTAAAAAAGCCCGCGGTCTGCGGGCTTTTTTAGTTTTTGATATCGCCGTTGTGGCTAATCTAGCATATCAAGGTTTCTAACACCGCCTTTGTCTGCACTGGTTGCAAGCAGTGCATAGGCTTTCAAAGCGCCCGTCACTTTGCGCGTGCGGACTTCTGTTGGCTTCCAAGCATCTTTCCCTTTCGCATTCATTGCATCACGACGGGCAGCGAGCTCTTCATCGCTTAGCAATACATTGATGCCTCGGTTTGGAATGTCTATCTGAATAGTATCGCCCGCTTCAATCAAACCAATAGCACCGCCTGACGCCGCTTCTGGTGAGGCGTGTCCAATTGATAGGCCTGACGTTCCGCCAGAAAAACGACCATCAGTGAGCAGAGCACATGCCTTTCCTAGACCTTTTGATTTGAGGTAACTAGTAGGGTAGAGCATCTCCTGCATGCCTGGCCCGCCCTTTGGTCCTTCGTAGCGGATAATAACGACATCGCCTTCTTTTACTTCATCGTTAAGTATGCCTTTTACAGCAGAGTCTTGGCTCTCAAAGATAACGGCTTTACCTTCGAATACGTGAATCGACTCATCGACCCCCGCGGTTTTTACAACGCAGCCGTCTAAGGCTATGTTCCCGTATAATATAGCTAAGCCACCTTCTAGTGAGTAAGCATTCTCAATGGAGCGAATACAGCCATCTTTTCTGTCGCCATCGAGCGTTGGGTAGCGAGTCGCTTGGCTGAAAGCAGTTTGCGTTGGAATGCCGGCAGGACCCGCTTTAAAGAATTCTGCGAGTTCTTGAGAGTTGTTTTGCATAATGTCCCACTGCGCAAGCGCCTCTTTCATGGTTGGTGAGTGGACCGTTGGTGTATCTGTATGCAAAATCCCTGCTCGGTCTAGTTCGCCTAAGATCGCCATGATGCCGCCTGCCCGGTGCACGTCCTCTACATGGTATTTCGGAGAGTTCGGTGCGACTTTACAAAGCTGGGGAACGCGCCGGCTAAGCTCGTCAATATCCTTGAGGTCAAAGTCTAGCTCGGCTTCTTGAGCTGCGGCGAGAAGGTGCAGGATGGTATTGGTTGAGCCACCCATCGCAACGTCTAGCATGACCGCATTTTCGAATGCTTTACGACTGGCAATCGAGCGAGGTAACACAGACTCATCGTCCTGCTCATAGTGGCGGCGTGTAATATCTACAATGACATCTGCAGCGCGCAGGAAGAGTTTTTCGCGATCCGCGTGGGTCGCAAGCGTTGTGCCGTTACCTGGTAAAGATAGGCCAATGGCTTCGGTTAAGCAGTTCATCGAGTTTGCAGTGAACATGCCGGAACACGAACCGCACGTTGGACACGCACTGCGCTCATACTCTGCAACAGTTTCGTCGTCGGCACTGTCGTCAGCTGCAATGACCATTGCGTCGACCAAATCTAGCTTGTTTTCGCTTAGCTTTGTCTTGCCCGCTTCCATCGGGCCTCCTGAGACAAATACTACAGGTATATTGAGGCGCAGTGCTGCCATTAACATTCCTGGTGTGATTTTGTCACAGTTTGAAATACACACTAATGCGTCGGCGCAATGGGCGTTGACCATGTACTCAACCGAATCTGCAATGATTTCACGTGAGGGCAAACTGTAAAGCATGCCATCATGTCCCATTGCGATACCGTCATCGAACGCGATGGTATTGAACTCTTTTGCAACACCGCCGGCTTTTTCGATTTGTCGCGCAACGAGTTGCCCCATGTCTTTCAGATGAACATGACCAGGCACAAACTGAGTAAAAGAGTTTGCGATGGCTATAATCGGCTTCTCGAAATCTTCAGTTTGCATTCCTGTCGCACGCCATAAGGCGCGAGCGCCGGCCATATTTCGGCCATGTGTAGATGTTTTGGAACGATAAGTCGGCATGATTACTCTCTTTAACGCGAAAAATAAAACGTAGGCCCACGCGGTTAGCGTAGAACCGAATAAATTGGTCAGAAAGAATACCAGAAATACAGCGATTTATGACAGAGCAGAACGGAATTTCTTAGCGTAATATCTGAATCCGAAAAATAGACGGCTCCGAGACTGCTAGTGCATGTTTGCGTGAGTAATTGTTTGTCTGTTCTTATGTTTCTGTCCTATGCTTGTGAAAAATATTGCGAACACGATTGCTGCTAACGCCTGCGGCGATCAAGGACAACCTTGAAAAGGTATAAAAAATGCAAAGACCGCTTTTCCCGCTAAATGCCTTACTTTGTCCTGGTGGGCGGGTACCTTTGCGCGTGTTTGAAACACGATACCTCGATATGGTGCGCGACAGTCTTAGGAATGATGAAGGTTTTGTGGTTGTGCTGCTTAAGGAAGGCGAAGAGGCATCTTGGAGTGATCAAGCGTTTTACAGTACGGGGACGCTTGCGACTGTCGTGGATTTTGATCAGAGTGATGATGGGGTTTTGCACATTATAGCTGAAGGTCAAAACAGATTCGCTATTGCAGAGCCTGCGCAGACCGACAATGGTCTTTGGGAAGCTTTAGTAACAGAAATTGAAGACACACAAGAAACTGAGCAATTTGCAGCCGTGCCGGAGCAATTCGAAGATCTAGCCTCCGTTCTGAAAGCATTGGTGCAACATCCCATGATTGTTGATTTGAATTTATCGATCGATTATGCCGACAGTCGTCAACTAGGCTGGCGGCTTGCAGAGTTGCTTCCCTTAGAGAATGCAGAAAAACAGTACTTGTTTGAGCTTGAAGATCCCTTGTTTCGCCTAGAGAAAATTTCGGATCAGCTGAATCGTTTAGCCGTCTGACTGCTGCTTAGCCTTCGTTTGTTCTGGCTCTAGGTCAAGTTTTAGGTTTAATGCTAAAACGCTATTTGATAGGCCTTTTGAGCGGCTTCAAAGGACAGGTCTAAGTATATGTAGCTGCACGCTACCCATGCAATCCCAATATAGACGTAAGCAGTTTTCGGAAAACTCGCTGCCTCCTTTGTTGTCTTTTCTTCCCAGCGTAGTCGGAGAATGTTTGTTCCCGAGACGATAGCAAAGCCCAAGCAAAGCCCCCCAATAATGTCGCTTAGCCAATGCACACCCAATAGTATTCTGCTGCTGGCGATGCTGGCGATGAAAACAGCAGCTAGAATAACGGTTAATGCTCTAAAGCGAGTTTGATATGTCAGCACGATCGAAGCAAGGACGCCGACAAATACGACGACTCCTGAAGTGTGACCGCTTGGAAATGCAAGACTTGTCAGTTCAGCATTTATGAAGTCAGGCCGTTCAACGGCAAACCAGCCTTTAAAGCAGTTCGTTGTCAGGCTCGTCAACGCGCCTGCGCCAGCAAGCGCTAGGCCAGAAAAATATTGCTTGAAGCTAAATAATAGAAGCGTCGTGATGACAAAAAGCGCGGTTAGTAAGGGTTCATCTCCAAGTAATGTTAGGGCAACCAAAACTAAGTCTAGGGTGTCATTTCTAAGATTTGTTGCGATCGAAAACAACCAGACATCTAAACGGTCAAAAAAGCCAAGATAGACACTCGTCGCTGTGACCGTAAAACTTATCGTGCTAGCTAATAAAAGAAAGTACTGGGCTCCCAGTTTATTCGCTTGTTTTTCAGATAAGTGTAAGGTTCTGAAGCATATTGCAGAGGCGATTATTGCTATGAACGCGATAAATGCGATTAGCGACAAGTCTATGGTTTATAGGCCAATAGTCGAAGCGCGTCCACTGAAATATCCGGGAAGTATATAGAGCGGCGCCCACGCTATGGCTGATGCAATATTAACGCTGATAAAACGTAATGCGGGCATGCCTAGCATCCCGGCTGTTAGCGGAAGTACCGGACGCAGAGGTCCAACAAAACGGCCGATCACGACACTAATAGCGCCGTACTTTTGGAAAAAATGCTCGCCTTTACTTAAGGCTTCTGGGTAGCGTGAGAATGGCCAAGTTGTTCGCAAGCGGTCATGGAAATGTCGACCTAAATAGAAACTAAGCACATCGCCCGCGACTGCGCCAAAAAATGCGGCAATTAGTATTTGACCGATAGGGGTACCGCTAATGCCTGCCAACGCAGCGATTGCAAACAGTATGGCCACACCTGGAATGACAATTCCTGCGATGGCGAGGGACTCTAAAAATGCAAAGAACGCCACTGCAGCTGTTAGCCATTCGGTATTGTTCGCCAGCCATTCACTGATATAGGTAAAACTATTCATAAGTTCTGCATAGTGGTTGTTTAAATACGGCGGCGAAGACAGCCAGTTTCTTAGTCGTGAAGAGACACTTTGTTGTGCCCATTGCGCTGTGCGTCAAACAAAGCAGTATGCGAGTTAGAGGTCATGCGCTCGGCGGTCACTGCCCCTTTCTCGGGGTTTAGCGAGGTGCAACCTAGGCTTGCAGTGAGGCTTTCAACGGAAGGCCAGTTGCTTACTTGAATCGTGCGACGGATACGCTCAGCGATGACGAGTACGCCTTCTGCCGGCGTGCAGGGGAGTAGCAAATAGAAGCGCTCTTTACCATCAAAGTACTGGCTGTCGCCGGCACGTA
>JAWUYI010000024.1:0-10058 GCA_034110885.1 Oleiphilaceae bacterium | reverse complement strand
AACAGATCTTTACAGTGCGCGTAACGCGTTGAGTAACCACTACCATGATTGATTTCGACTTAATTCCCATAGCCTTAGCGAGTGCTAGACCAAGTCACCACACCCGCAGCTACCGCAACTATGTCACTACCATCCTTCCCAGCAAAATCGACACCGCCATGCCACGCCCGCTTGCCATTAAAAGGATCGCTACGATAACCATACGGAGAAGACATCCAGCCCCAACCGATTGGACGACCAGCAATAAAACTCTCTTTGTCTAAGCTCTGCTGAACAAACAATTGCTCCATAATGGCAAGCTGTTGTTCACGATCATCTATTTTATGAGAAAGTCGATCAAGCTCGACTTCAAACTCGTTCAACTGAAAGGGCTCTGCCAACTCGCTCGTTTCAGGCCCACCAATCGACGGCACAGAGGAAAAATCAAACTCACCATTTTTTAACTTTGCGACTTCGGTTAGCCTAACGCCGAGTGCATCAAGACGATATAAGCGCGCCTGCATATCACCCATCATCAAGGTTAGAGCATCGAGTTGCTGCCTTGAAAGCTCCGCAACACCTTTAACTTCTTTCTGCTGCTCATCTAGCGTTTGGTTCCATTGCTCAAGCACCGTGCGAGACAACATAAAATCATCGCGATCCGCATCCAACCATAGGGTAAGCTTAAAGCCTAGCACCACTAATCCAACTAAAACTGTGATCATAAGACACACCAACAGAACCACATGCTGAGGCTTGAGTTTAATGTTCTTAGATTGTCCGTGGCGCTTGCCGACGAGAATGATATTCATAGCTTTTTCATATAATTAATAGTTCACGCATGCCATACTAAACAGTATAGCCTCAGTGTTTAACTTAAGCAGAGCCGGTAACAAAACAAAACGAAACTAGCATGTTAAAACGACAAACACGACACCGACCTCTTTCTGATGTACTCGAACTTGGCACGATCACCAAGTACTCAAGTGAGTTACGCCAACTCATCCGCCAAGCTGAAAAAAATGAGTCGATAGACAGCATTGTTGAGGATGTACTCCCAATAATGTTTAGAGGCCTATTTCAAGTTACTAGCCTCGCAGGAAGCACGTTGACACTCACCTGTTCATCCGCTGCACTAGCAACACGATTTCGCTTCGAGCAAGACTCTATATTAAGGCTGCTTCAGGCTCGTTTCGGCGCGTCAAAAGTTCGTCAAATATCTATTCGCATAAGACCTATAAGCAAATCTAAGGCCAGAATAGAAAACAACCGCTCTATCAGTAAGCAAAACGCCCAGCTACTCTTAGAAGAGGCTGGGCGAACGAAAGATCCATCTTTACAACAAGCCTTAGAAAAGCTTGCTCGGCGATCAGAAAACCTTTAAGCAGCCAACACTGGCTTCATATAGGAGATAGGGGCTGTGCTGGCGTCTTCAAACGTTTTTACTTCCCACGCATCAGTTTCCTTAATAAGTTTTCTAAGCAGTTTATTGTTGAGGTCATGACCAGATTTACAGCCTTTGAACTCACCAACCAAACTATTACCGAGTAAATATAAATCACCAATTGCATCAAGTATTTTATGCTTCACAAACTCATCGTCATAGCGCAGGCCATCTTCGTTCAATACTTTAAACTCATCTACAACAATGGCGTTATCTACACTACCGCCAAGAGCTAAGTTCATTGCACGGAGTCTTTCGATATCGCGCATAAAGCCAAAGGTTCTTGCTCGACTTACTTCTTTAACAAACGACGTGCTCGAAAAATCTATCGATGCTTCCTGGCTACGGTTTTTAAAGGCCGGATGATCAAAGTCGATCGAAAAACCTACCTTAAAGCCGTTAAACGGCAAAAACGTGGCACTCTTTCCATCCTCTTCTACCGTTACTTCTCGCGTGATCTGAATGAACTTTTTCGCGGCATCTTGCTCTTGAATTCCTGCAGACTGAATCAAGAAAACAAAAGGCCCAGCGCTTCCATCCATAATTGGAACTTCTTCCGCGCTCAATTCAATTCGACAATTATCAATACCTAAGCCTGCCATTGCTGAAAGCAAATGCTCGACTGTCGCTACTTTTACGCCATCTTTTACAAGAGTGGTAGAAAGCATCGTTTCGCCAACATTCTCAGCTCGGGCAGCGATTTCAACCGCAGGGTCGAGATCCGTGCGACAAAATACAATGCCGGAATCAATTGGTGCAGGCTTTAAGGTCAAATAAACCTTTTTACCGGAGTGCAAACCAACGCCGGTGGCACGGATAGTATTCTTCAATGTTCGTTGTCTAATCATATTGCGCTACTTGTAAGCCCTTGTATTTACCTTTATACGCCAGTATCTGCTCAAAAAACAACCAGAAACTGATCAAAAATCAGGCGCATACTAACAGAACACACTGCGTTTCCCAAGAACAAAGTAAAACCCATGATAAAAATGTAACACTACTCTGTTCGCGGAAAATCGCACCCTAAGCATATAAAGCTAGTCAGCTTGGCGACGCAGAAACGCTGGAATATCTAAATAATCCACACTTGGCTGCTCGCCCACATCCTGACTAACAGCTGCATTGCCCTGCATATCTGCAGGTGCTCTTCGACGCATTACTGCCGGACGATCTAGCCTGTTGTAGTCGGTTTTGCCGTCTACCGGACGCGAAGTGGTATTGTCGACAACTTTAACAGGTTTATCCATTGTCGAAGACAAACCGGTCGCAACAACCGTCACTTTCAGCTCATCAGCCATTTCTGGATCAATTACAGTTCCAACAACAACGGTTGCAGAGTCAGAAGCGAACTCTTCTATAATGCTTCCCACCTCTGAAAACTCACCAAGATTCAAGTCAACACCAGCAGTAATGTTTACCAGAATGCCTCGTGCGCCCTGCAAGTTGATATCTTCCAGCAAAGGACTTCGTATAGCTGCTTCAGCGGCATCTCGCGCTCGATTTTCGCCTGTCGCAGAACCCGTGCCCCTCATCGCCATGCCCATTTCTGACATAACCGTTTTCACGTCTGCAAAATCGACGTTGATCATACCCGGACGAATAATCAGGTCTGCAATGCCCTGTACCGCACCTTGAAGTACGTCATTAGCAGCACCAAAAGCGTCAAGCAACGTGGTGTTTTTGCCAAGAACAGCCAACAACTTCTCGTTAGGAATCGTAATCAACGAATCTACATGTTCAGCTAGCTCTGCAAGACCTGCGTCCGCAATTTTCATGCGTTTGCTGCCCTCAAATGGAAACGGTTTAGTAACGACAGCAACCGTTAGGATACCTAACTCTCGCGCAACTTCTGCGACGATAGGCGCGCCACCCGTACCCGTACCACCACCCATGCCGGCAGTGATAAAGACCATGTCTGCGCCTTTTAACGTTTCTGCAATACGCTCACGATCTTCAATGGCGGCCTGACGACCTACTTCTGGGTTGGCGCCAGCGCCTAAGCCTTTAGTAACAGTACTACCAAGCTGAATGATCGACTTCGAATCCAAGTCTTTCAATGCCTGCGAATCCGTATTGGCGCAGATGAATTCAACTCCATCCACAGCACCACTTAACATATGACGTACGGCGTTGCCGCCACCGCCACCAACACCAACGACCTTGATAACCGCGTTTTGCGATATATTCTCTACAAGTTCGAACATCACCCTATCTCCTAATTATAATTTTTCAATCTGCTAGTTGTTGCTACTTATTTCTTTTTTAGTGCGAGAATTAAAAATTCCCAGTAAACCAATTCTTCAACCTTCCCATCACTCCTTCACTGTTGCTTGATCTGGAGCTTGGCACTGCGCCCGCTTCCTTCTGAGCTATTCCGTAAACGAGCAACCCAACGCCTGTTGCATACATCGGGTTATTTACTACATCGAACAATCCTGTCACGTTATTCGGCGACGCTAGTCGAACTGGCATATGGAAAATTTCCTCCGCCAAATCAACCACGCCTTCCATTTGTGATGTGCCGCCAGTCAACACAATCCCAGCGGCAATTAAATCTTCATAACCACTTCGCCTAAGTTCAGACTGCACTAAGGTAAAAAGTTCTTCATAGCGCGGTTCGACCACCTCGGCCAATGCTTGCCTAGACAAGTCTCTTGGCGGACGATCACCCACAGATGGAACTTTGATAGTTTCCTCAGCTCCAGCAAGTTGGGTTAAAGCACAGGCATACTTTATTTTGATCTCTTCAGCATTCTGGGTAGGCGTTCTTAAGGCCATTGCTATGTCATTGGTAACTTGGTCTCCCGCAATCGGAATCACCGCGGTATGACGAATAGAGCCACCTGTAAAAATAGCGATGTCAGTTGTGCCGCCACCAATATCTACAACACAAACACCTAACTCTTTTTCATCGTCGGTTAACACTGCATACGCCGACGCTAACTGTTCCAGAATAATGTCGTCTACTTCTAACTGGCACTGTTGAACACACTTCTCAATGTTTTGAGAGGCGTTTACGGCACACGTAACAAGATGCACCTTTGCTTCAAGTCGGACGCCGGACATCCCCACAGGCTCCTTTATGCCCTCTTGGTTATCGATCACATACTCTTGAGGGAGAATGTGAAGCACCTTTTGATCCGACGGGATTGCCACCGCTTGCGCAGCATCAATCACTCGATCAACATCCGCTTGAACAACCTCGCGCTCCCTAATAGCGACGATCCCATGCGAGTTCATGCTTTTGATATGGCTGCCTGCGATACCTGCATAGACTGAATGGATATTGCACCCAGCCATAAGTTCTGCCTCTTCAACCGCTCGCTGAATTGCGTTCACCGTTGCTTCGATATTAACAACCACTCCGCGCTTCAAGCCTCGAGATGGATGAGATCCAATTCCCACGATCTCAACCTGCCCGTTTTCACCAGCCTTACCGACAATCGCCACCACTTTAGAGGTTCCGATGTCTAGGCCTACTGTCAAGCCGTCGTCAAATGTGCCTGCCATTCTTTTTATCCCAATGTGTTACTTACTTTTTTAAACCCACTTTATTCTTGCCTAGACCTGCGATATCTAAGCTCTTCCAGCTCACTGCCACACCGTTCGGGTATCGTGAGTCAATACTATCGACAAGCATTTGAGCGTCTGTTGCTAGACTGACATAGACTCGTATTGCTCTTTCTAATTTCTGGTCAAATGGCTCCGCGCCTAACTCAATATATGGCCCAGACGCGATATTCAGCTCCCACACCCCTCGAGAGCGCAAAACCAATCGATCGGCTCTCAAATCATGCACAAGCAATGTGGCTTGCAATTCACTGATTTTATTGATCATTGCTATGCGCGCTGCCTTGCTCGCGTTTTCAGGTGCAACCAACGTTGGTAGCTCTTGGTTCCAAACCATGGTGGTAGGCGTAAATACTTCGCCTGTTGGGCTGATCAGGGACGATTTGCCCCAATTGGCAACCGCAACCTGCTCTTGAATCGTTACAACTAATCGCCCTGGCCAAACTCGGCTGACGGTGGCCAATTTTACCCAAGCAAAGCCTTCGACAAGTTCCTTCACCTCCTGCAAATCGGCAGAAAGAAAACTCGAGTCGACCCATGGCTGTAGAGCAGCAGACAACTCAGAAACATCAAGGTTCTTAAACGCGCCACTAACTTCCACATGCTTGATTGGGTGATCAAATACAGCTATCAAGCGCTCACTTTGGAAAGCTAGCACTGAGATAACAACAGCCAAACCAAGCCACAGCGCATATGTCTTGAAAACGCCTTGTTCGTACCAAGCATTCAAATAAGCACCGAGGTCATGACGTATTGCACCGTCACTCCTTTGCGAAGCCACGGTTGCTCCAGGTCCATTTGCTACGAGTTTCGTCTTCAAGCCATTCCACCTACGTTAAGGGTTTGTCTTAAAATCTCAGTTACTAACTCTCCCATACCAACACCCTTGTATGCTGCGGCCATAGGAACCAAACTATGATCGGTCATTCCAGGAATTGTATTTACTTCGAGTAGCCAAAACCGTCCATTCTGATCGCGCATAACATCAACACGCCCCCAACCGCTGCAGCCTACAGCGTCAAACGCCTGTAAAGAAAGGGATGCAATCTGCTTTTCTTCTTCCGGGCTGAGCCCTGATGGAAGCATGTATTGGGTTGCGGTGGATTCATACTTCGCATCGTAATCGTAGAATGTGCTTGCCGCTTTGAGCCCAATAACTGGCAGAGTATCTTTTCCTAATATGCCCACTGTGTACTCTGAACCTTCAATCCACTGCTCGAGCAATACCTGTTGGTCGAGACCTAGAGCCGCTTCGACTGCGCTATCGAGCTGAGATTGCTCAGTCACCTTGTACACGCCAATTGATGAGCCTTCGCGTGCAGGTTTAACCGCCAATGGAAACTTCACTAAAGAGACCAACTGCGAAATAAGACTCGCATTGTGCTCTTCAACATACCCAAACCGAGGCGTGGGTAAATTCATGCCCTGCCAAATCAATTTGGTTCTCATTTTGTCCATCCCAATTGCGGACCCCATGACGCCGCTTCCGGTATAAGGAATATATAAAGACTCGAGAACGCCTTGAATAACACCGTCTTCGCCACCACGACCATGTAAAGCGAGGAAAGCTCTATCAAATGGTTGCGCCTCGATTATCTGCTTAACATCTCCGGTGTAATCGATATCAAACGCATCAATTCCAGCAGACTTTAGCGCGGCAAGCACGGCATGCCCGCTTTTTAAAGACACCTCTCGCTCAGCCGAGCATCCACCCAAAATTACAGCGACGCGCCCCAGAGCTGTTCGTAATTCTTCAGGTGCAACATATGGCTTAGTCATGTTTAACCACCCGTTTTTCGAAACTTTCAGCTAACTGCGCACTTAAGCCGCCGATACTTCCTGCGCCTTGAGTCATAACGAGGTCATCGTCACCGATAAGCTTGGTTAAGATTCCCTCTACTTCGTCAATACTCTCTACAAAAATGGGGTCAATGCCTGCGCGTTGACGAATGCTTCGACACAGACTTCGGCTATCCGCTCCAGGAATCGGCTTTTCGCCCGCAGCGTATACATCCAGCAACACCAAAACGTCGACCTCAGAGAGAACACGGACAAAATCTTCGTACAGGTCGCATGTGCGCGAATATCGGTGAGGCTGAAATACCATCACTAAGCGCTTTTCCGGCCACCCAGCACGAATTGCTTTGATGGTCACGTCAACTTCACTTGGGTGATGGCCATAATCATCTACTAACAACACATTACCTTCAGGCAGCGCGTACTGCCCTTGGACATCAAAACGACGACCCACACCACCAAACTCGGCAAGCGCAGATTGAATGTACTGATCCTCGACACCCTCATCCGTTGCCACAGCAATGGCTGCTAATGCATTTAAAACATTGTGATGACCCGGCATTTTCAACTGCAGCTCTAGGTCTGGCCTATCGCCTCTGCGAATAACCGTAAATTTGGTATACATTCCGACTTGGCGGATATTCTCAGCTCTTACGTCAGCATCTTTATTTAAACCATAAGTGATAACAGAGCGTGAGATAGTAGGGACTAACTCTTCAATAACGGGATCATCGCTACACAGCACAGCCGCGCCATAAAACGGCAGGTTGTGAAGAAAGTCGAGAAAGGTTTGTTTGAGCCTAGAAAAATCACCTCCATAGGTGTGCATATGGTCGGCTTCAATATTCGTAACCACCGAGATCATTGGCGTTAGGTGCAAAAACGATGCATCACTTTCATCGGCTTCGGCCACGATATACCGAGAGCCCCCTAGCTTCGCATTGGTTCCCGCGCTATTCAGGCGCCCGCCAATCACAAATGTAGGGTCCATACCAGCGTGCGCCAAAATCGATGCGATCAAACTCGTGGTTGTTGTTTTACCGTGGGTACCGGCTACCGCGATGCCATGACGGAAGCGCATTATTTCGGCCAACATTTCAGCTCTGGGAACGATTGGGATGCGCCTATCTCTCGCCTCTATAACTTCTGGATTTTCTTCATTGATGGCACTCGATACAACCACAACGCTCGCTGAGTCAATGTTCGAAGCTCTATGTCCAATTGAAACTTTGGCGCCCAAGCGCATAAGTCGCTCAGTCACATTCGACTCTTTTACATCAGAGCCCGAAATTTTATAGCCCTGATTCAATAAGACCTCTGCAATGCCGCACATGCCAGATCCACCAATGCCAATAAAGTGGATCTGTTTGATGCGCCGCATTTCCGGCACATCATGCGTAAATACTGGAACATTGTTAGGCATATGCTAGCTTCCTACACTCGTTAGCGACTACTTCGGCAGCATCAGGTTTTGCGATACTTCTTGCCATATTTGCTAAACGCACAATACGCTCAGGTTTGCTAATCAAAGGCTTTAAAATTTCTGCGAGACTTTCACTCGTTAATTCACTTTGGGGGACCAACCAAGCTGCTCCGGCAGTAACCATCGCTTTAGCATTCAATGTTTGATGGTCATCAACAGCAAAAGGGTACGGCACTAAAATAGCACCACGACCCGCCGCACATAATTCAGATATGGTGAGCGCTCCCGCACGGCATATCACTAAATCCGCCCACTGGTAAACTGATGCCATATCGTCAATAAACTCTAGAACTTCAGCATCTACATCGGCTATTTTGTATGCCTCAAGAGTCTCGCCATGCTTTCCTCGTCCGCTCTGATGTTTCACTTCGGGACGTTCATGCTTTGGCAGTAGAGCGAGAGCATGCGCTACTACTTCATTAAGGCGCGCTGCTCCAAGACTCCCTCCTAACACTAAAATACGCGGAGACCTTTGTGTGAGAAGAAGCTCAGCAGGACGGTAGTAAATATCACAAATTTCTTTTCTGAGGGGGTTTCCAACCAGACGCGCAGCGACATTGCCGCCAAAGCTATTCGGAAATGCTTCAAATACTATGTTCGCAACCTTGGCAAGGACACGATTGGTCAAACCGGCAACTGCATTTTGTTCGTGTACAGCAAGAGGAACTCCCATGAGTTTTGCCGCAATACCTCCAGGCCCAGAAGCAAAGCCACCCATACCAAGAACGCACGCTGGCTTAACATTACGAATAACCTTGCAAGCTTGGGCCACAGCTAATACCAGTTTAAGTGGCGCTAATACGAGCGTCGCTAGCCCCTTTCCACGTAAACCACTGATACTCATACCATGAAACTCGATACCGGTTTCAGCAATAACGCTTTCTTCAAAACCACCGATTGAACCAAGCCAAACGACACGATCACCCTGTTTCATAAGTTCTTGGGCTGTAGCCAAAGCCGGGAAAACATGCCCGCCAGTGCCACCAGCCATAATTAAGAAGGTTTTATTCAAAACGTAACTCCTTCTTTGACCTGACTTTCGACGGGGGTTTTGCCTCTTGCTTTACCTTAGACTCATGTCGTTCGTCCGAGCTTGTAACCGTTTCAGAATGAACGCGAAGCAGAATGGCGATCGCAGCGACACTTACAACCAGACTGCTACCTCCGTAGCTAACGAGCGGAAGCGTTAACCCCTTGGTTGGCAACAAGCCCATATTGACGCCAAGGTTTATGCAAGCTTGCACCCCAAGTAAGAACGATATTCCGAAAGCGAAATAAGCGTGGAAATAAAGACCTTTCTGTTCTGCCCTGCGACCGATACTAAATGCTCTGAAAATTAACAACGCAAACAAAGCGACTAAGCCAATCGAACCTATAAGGCCAAACTCTTCCGCCAGGATCGCAAACACGAAGTCCGTATGCGCCTCTGGAAGATAAAACTGCTTTTGTAAGCTATTCCCCAAACCTACTCCAAAAACGTCCCCGCGGCCAAAAGCGATAAGAGACTGTGTAAGCTGATAACCGGAGCCGTATTGATCAGCCCATGGGTCTGTATAGCCAACAAGACGTTCCATCCGATAGGGCTGAGTCCAAATGAGAACCACCAACGCTAGTAGGCAAGCAATAATTAAAAGTACAAATTGATTAACGCGGGCGCCACTCAAAAAAATCATCCCTAGGAACGCAGAACCAATAACAACCGTCGCGCCAAAGTCTGGCTCAGCAAGCAACAATACTGCTGCGAACAGCAAAACCAGCATTGGTTTTGCAAAGCCCCACCATGAA
>JAWUYI010000023.1:0-11529 GCA_034110885.1 Oleiphilaceae bacterium | reverse complement strand
CAGAGAGTGAATGTTCTGAATCTTCTGCAAAGAGCATTTGAGTGCCCACCGAGATAGGGAAGGCTGCGTCGGCTGTAACGTCTATCTGGGGGAACTTAGTGGACTGGTCTGCATAAATCGGCTGCGATATTAGAAGAAAACTTAACACGGCAAACAACAGATCCCGGCTTGGTTGGCGAGAGCGATAAGGCCGCGATAATGATAGGAAAGTCTTAAGCAAAAAAATGTATTCCGAAATGGGCCAGCTATTAGTATAGATAAAGAGTGGGATTTTGAGAGAAAGCTGAGAAATTTATTTTCTCTGAAGCGAGGGCTCTGTGAGTTACTACCGAATCCGACTTTAGAGCGCTAGTTAACGCATAGTCGGTTCATGCTCATTGACTCGGGCTTGGATTGTTTCGACACGACCCAATCATAAAATTCACTGAACACTTTTTCTGCTTGAAGGTCTCTGGTCAGCATATGGTAGCCGTTTGGGTAAAGTCGAAAAGTGTAGTCTATTTTGGACTCGGTCATGGCCTTGAGCATGTTGCAGGTTGGTTCTAAGGGGATGACCTCATCTTTCTCTCCATACATGACTAGCACGGAGCCTTGGGTGTGTTGTGAGGCGAGCAATGCTTTATCCATCAAGTTGGTCAAACCGAAAATCGTATCGATTCTAGTCTCTTTGATCACAAGTTCGTCACGACTCATTTTTCTTAGTGCCTCAATGTTATCGGTAGCCACGATCTCAAGGCTTTCGCCCGTGGGTGTCCAAGATGGCGCGATACGAACAGCTAACGACAAGCCCCAGCGCTGATACCATGGTTGCGTGTCGCGACCCCAAACGGCAGGCGCAAATAACGCTAGCCCAGCAATAGATGTTCGCATGCTTAGTTGCGCGTCAGACATTGCTGAGAGCACGACAGCACCACCCATGCTTTCTCCAGCAAGATAGATTGGAGTATTAGGGTAGCGTTGCTCAACTAAGCCAACAAGTTGATTAAGGTCCGACTCCAAGAGTCCTTCAGAAGGCCAAAGCCCCCGGTGCTCGGTCGCTCCAAATCCACGTTGGTCATATGCAAGACACACAATTTTTTTGTCGTTGAGATAGTTGCAAAAAGCTTCAAATGCGCGGCTGTAGTCATTGAAACCATGCAGTGCGATAACGACCGCTTCAGCGGTCTCTGGCGTTATTGTTTTTAGAAGTGGTAGTCGGTAACCATCGCTTGCAACGAAGTGGTCGTCGAGCAATTTAGGGTCCGTTTGTTCCACTGAGACGGGTTGGGTACGGGGTGATGCGCATGCACTTACAAGTGCCAGCAGGGCAATTATTGTTAACGCTTTTATAAATAGCCTCATGAAATGCTTGTTTAAATGCTCGTGACAGCAAGAGTATAACGCAAAGTTATTTCGGAGAGAGGTGTATGCGGTCAAAGAGGCTATATGTCTGTGTATTGTCAGTTGCCTACCCTTAAGCTTATGGGTGATTATTTATTGTTTGGTTGTATTTCGCACTATGTATGCGCGCTGCTTATCATGTGGCTTGAGACAATTGTCCCGATTCACGCAGGAGGTCAAAAAAATGGCGGTTATTAGGCTACAATAGCGACGAATATCCGAACTTTTTCAAGAATTCACAGTTTAATTGCACCTGAAACAACTTGTAGGGTGCAAACATGTTACTAAATAGATTCTCTCAACGACTCGTGATGATAAGTATTTTTGTGTTGGTTTCTTGCTTGATGGTAGCGGCAAGCTCAACGGTGCAAGCTAAGCCTGCGTGGTGGGGAACTAGTAGTGATGCAGGTGGGAGTGATGGAGGTGGTGGTAAAGGTAAGAAAGCCAAGACCACTACAGTGTCGATTGTATCTTCACCTGAATCAATTGACGTTGAGACGGGCGCTTATGCGGCATTTAGTGTGGTTGCTGAAACCAATGACGGCAGCAACGTAACATATGTCTGGTATCGCAATGACCAGGAAATTTTAGGCGCTACCAGTGACTTTTATAGTGTAGAGCAAGCTTCGGCAGCCGATGCTGGAAGCTACTTGGTCGTTGTTGCAGCAAGAGGGGTTGAGCAAAGTGCGGTTGCAACGTTGACGCTTGTTGAGCCGGAGCTTCCTGTTTTTTATCCAATTGAAATCTCTTTGCAGCCTTTGTCATTCGATGCGTATGTGAATGAGTCTGTGACCCTCAACGTAAGTGCGATGAGTGAAACGCCCATGCAATTTCAATGGCGTAAAGATGGTCAGGATATTCTAGACGCGACGCAGGCTCACTATGCGTTGCAAAATGTGTCGGCACAGGATAGCGCGCAGTACGATGTGGTGATTACCAACGGAAGTGATTTCGTTGTGTCTCAGAGTGCGGTGTTACAGGTAGATAGTCTTCCTGGGTTGAGCTTGAACTGGGATCTCCCGTCGGAGCGTGTTGATGGGACATACTTGGCGGCTGAAGAGATAGCTGGTTTTAGTCTCTACATGGCGCAAGATGACAGTTTTGCGGAGCAAAAGTTAACGATAGTTGGTGCTGTGACAAGTCATGGTATGGAAGCGTTAACGCGCGGTCGTCATTATTTTAGTATTGCTACGATTGATGATTCGGGCATGGAAGGTCCGCGTTCCGAAGCGATTATATTTGACGTCAATTAAGCCTCGGAGTATTTGCTGTGCGGGGAACATGAATGTTGGCTGACTGGCTGGTGTAATGCTTTAATTCAGCCTAATCCTTTGGGTGCCTAGACCCCTTGAACTTTTCACCGTCGCTTTCAGCATAGGTTCGAGGGGGCGGCTTAATACCACTCTTGTATCACTCTTAATTACTTCTCCCAAAATGGTTTGGTGTATTCCTGCATTGCGTCAATACGGCTTAGCCCAATGTCGCTCAGTAAGCGATCATCCAATTGCGTACTTAGGTCGGCTAACTGTTTGCGCGATTTATACCGCTGGTGCCACACATTAAGCTTCTCACGAAAGCTTCCCGACTTTTCTTTGATCTTCAAAATCTTATGTATGTTGATGATAGATAAGTTTAAGTTTGCCATTGTGCTTTCCTCTTTCTGTTTCGGTAAGTTGCTGCTTTAGTCGTTTCTTGTCTTGAAGCCCAATCATCTTGATTTTCTTGTTCTGTGACAAACGAGTTCTTCTTCAATATAATGAAGAAAAACTTATGTATAATGCTTCTGGAGAGTTGTTTTGAAACGTTTGCCGCCTTTGAAATCTATACAGGCTTTCCGGTATGCGGCGGAGGCACTAAGCTTTAAAGCTGCCGCGGAGCGCTTGCATGTTACGCCGACGGCTGTCAGTCAGCAGATAAAGATCTTGGAGCAAAATTTAGGTGTGGCGTTGTTTAAGCGGAAGACACGAGAAGTCGAGCTGACGCCTGAAGCGCGGCAATTACTGCCATACATAAGCAAAGCCTTTGCGTTGATGGAAGAGGGGGTTTCTGGTGTTGTCGAAGATCCTAACCCAACACGCCTAACCATTACGGTTTTACCTTCTTTTTCGAGTCGCTTTTTGATACCTAGGTTGGGCGGATTTCAGGAGGCGCAGAGTGACATCAATGTTCATTTATTGTCGTCATTGGGGCTCTCAAAATTTGAGAATAATGACTTGGATTTGGCAATTAGATTTGGAGAAGGCAGCTATCCAGGCGTTGTGTCTAAGCACGTTCTCGACGACTATGTGCTTCCAATATGTCATCCGTCATTAATAGATCCCGATAAGCCGATAAAGGCGCAGCTAGAGAAGCTGCCTGTGCTGAGGGATGATGTGAATTATATCGAGCCGCATTGGCGGACCTTTCAAGACCAAACGGGTATTAAATGTCAGCATGATGATTCTCGGCTTCAATTTTCAGATGCAACGATGTTGGTTGAATCGGTTCTCGCGTCGCGGGGTCTCGCGTTGTTGCGCTATAGCTTGGCCTATGACCTGATTGAGCAAGGCAGCTTAATCTGTCCGATACCGGTATATATGAAGTCACAATTTAGTTATTACCTCGTTGCACCAGAGTTAAACTTTGAGCGATATAAAGTTCAAAAATTCGAGAGATGGTTGAGGCAAGAGGTACGAGATATTGCAGAAAGCTGGTCGAAGTTTTATGCGCAAAACCTCAATAATGTACTGCCGTTAAATAGTGAAACAGCATGAGCGAATTAAAATATCTAACAGCGTACTCGGACCAAATACAGGCTCAGGTTTTGGCTATGTTAGATCAAAACACCTTGGGTGACTTTATTCTTCAGCGGCATCCCAAGGCTCACAGCTTTTCTAAGGATGCTTCGTTAAGAGAGTACGCGCTTAACATAAAAAACCAGTATATGAAGAAATCTGCACCGATCAACAAGGTCGTTTATGACGCTAAGCTGCATATTGTTAAGAATGCCTTAGGGACACATACCTATGCCCCGCGAGTGCAGGGGGCAAAGATAAAAACAAAGAATGAAATTCGTATTAGCTCGATCTTTAAAGTCGGGCCAGAAGCATTTCTTAATATGATCGTGGTGCATGAGCTTGCGCATATCAAAGAGAAGCAGCATAACAAGGCCTTTTACCAACTTTGTGTGCGCATGTTAGAGGGCTACCACCAACTTGAATTTGAAACCCGACTTTATCTTACGCAGCTTGAAACGAAAGGGCCGATTTATTAAAGGTCGCGCGTCCCGTTTTTTACGTTAAAACGGTATGTTTACATGTCTTTTAGTGGGGCTGTGTTGAAAAGTACTCTGTGACCCAATCATAAATTACTTGTGCTGTGATCGCCTTAAAGGGAAGTTCGCTAAATTCGTCTTTAGGGTCTGTGTCACGATGCGAAAGTTGGTAACGCACAATTTCGGGAAGATCGTCATGAAGAATCATAATGATGCGCTTGTTTGTCGCTAGGCAGTCAATGGTAACGATATCTGCCGGAATGTTCGCTTTTCTCATGCTCTGGTTAACGCCGATCACGGGGTTAATGTCATTAAAGTCTTTCTGAATGCGGTTAAGTGCCTCGGCAGCTGCATCAGATAGAGTTTGTAAGGTGGCTGAAAACACGATGAATTCCTGTATGGTTTGTCTTTAGGGTCGCTATATCCCCAGTTTATCTGGTTTTTGTTTTTTTGCGACGTGTCTTTGGTCGATCGACAAAAACAGCCTAGATTCAATGGGCTTCTTTTCTTTTTAGCTTCCTTTAACTTGTCGAATCGATTTTTCTTAGCTCTTTGATCACCTTTTTTCTTTGCGCAGCCGCCACGGCTATTTTTTGCGAGATCAGTTTTTTGATGTCTTCATTTTGCTCGTCTTCGCATTTCTCTTTTAGCCGCTTGGTTTTCTTCTTAAGTTGTCGCTGTATTTCTTTGAGTTGTTCCCTGCGCTTCTGAGATTGTCGGTTTGTATCGTTCAGTATTTCGCTGGCGAGTTGTAATAGTTTTGTAAGCTTCATGCTCTACTCCTTCATTGGTTGAACGACTCATTAGAGATGATCTCAGCTACTTCGTCATTTGTCAGAGCAATGTCTTGTTCTGTCTCTCTCATGCTAGTGTTACTTGCAGAGAAAAGGGTTTCACCCACGTGAATTAGGTTTCTGGCAATACTGTAGGCATAGGTGGAGTCATTCATTAATGACGTTGCCATTTTTGCCGTGAGCTTATTTTCTCTAATAAGCTGTTCTAGTTTTCCGTTAGTCGTTGAATCATTGACCTCCATCTCTAGCCTTAAGCTGTCAAACGATAGCAGAGAAGACCCCCCGTCCTCGTTCACTCTAATTTTAGCTAGCTCTCGCATGAGGTTTCCTAGTTGTGTGCGGAGGCTACTGTATTCAGCTTTGATATATGGATTATCTGAAACAATATAATGGGAAAAGTTTTTGTGCATATGTTTGGTGTCTTTAATTGCCTCGACAATGTCGCGCCCAGCTGTACGAAGTAAAAACAATTCGTCCGCTTGTTCTGGCTTCATTGCGACTTGTGCGCGACTAATAAACTCAACAATTTCGCTGTAGAGACTTTTAATCGAGTGGTCATATTCCGCATCAAAATTTATGGCGATCAGCTTAGCGTTCTTTTTGTGGTTGGCATTCAATGCATTATTAGACAAAATTTCCTTGCGATGAAAATTTAATCCATGCGCGATAATTCCAAAAGCATTGTCATACAAACGAAGCGTTTCCTTGCGAACAGCAGTGATGGCGGTGTCAGGTAGCTCAATTGCAGCTTTGCTTAGGTAGATAGGCTTTTCAAAAGTCTGCTGTTTTTCTGGCATTAGAGCGGTTAACTTCGAAGCCAGATTATTTATAAACGGTACCATCAAAATGACACCCAAGGAATTAAAGACGCTGTGGAATATGGCCAGCTTTAGGATGTAATTGTTGTCGTCAACACCTAGCGCGTTCGCGATCCACTCAACCGCACTGCCAAGCTGTTGAATGAATATAATGGCTAGCGCGCCTGTAAAAACGTTAAACACCAAGTGTGCGGCAGCAAGACGCTTTCCTTGAATATTGGCACTCATCGCGCCAATAATAGCGGTAATGGTTGTGCCAACATTCGCACCAATGGCGAGCGCAAGCGCGTTGTCATACGTGATTTGTTGTGCTGATAATGCCGTTATGATTAGCACCAAGGTGGCGTGACTCGATTGCATCACCACGGTGGCAAAAATACCAATCAGTGTGAAAACAAGAACACCATAGTAACCATCTACGGCAAATGCCGTAAGATCAATCGTGTCGCGGAAGGCATCGAAGCCTTCTTTCATATGGTGTATGCCGAGGAATAAAAAACCTAAGCCTGCCAGAATGTATCCAAGGCCTTTTAATGTATTGGATTTTTGAAAGATTCCGATCACCCCGAATACCAACATTGGCATCGCGTAAGCAGAAAGCTTAACCTTCATTCCAAAGCCGGCAATAAGCCAAGCCCCTGTTGTAGTGCCTAAGTTTGCGCCAAATACGATTCCGATGCCTGCACTTAAGCCTATTAAACCCGTACTTAAGAATGAAATAGTGATGACCGACACGAGTGAGCTTGATTGCATCGCGGTTGTGCTAATGACCCCAAAAGCGAGAGACTTCCATGTTTTATCGGTGGTTTTGCGTAATAACCTTTCCAACAACCCGCCCGTAAAGGCTTTAAATCCTTCTTCAAGCGAAAGCATTCCAAATAAAAAGATGGCGACGCCTGCGGATATTTCCTTGAAATCAGAACTCAGCCAAAAGCCGTAGGTTAAGATAACAAGTATTGTAAAAAAGATGATGTGCTTAAACATTTGATCTCTTGTTAGCCGAGAGTTCTGGCTTCCCTTAAAGGGGGTTGTCGTTATCTTTCTATGTTAGATAAGCGAACTGAACATAAAAAACAGTTCAGCCGCTCTAACGGATGCCGCTTCACTAAGGTAGCATCATTCCTCGTAGCGTGAAGAAAAAGAGCGCAGCCATTAATCCTGAGGCAGGTACAGTGATTACCCAGGCCGCCGCAATTTTCAATAAAGCCGAGCGTTTCACTAGCTCTTGACGATAGATTTTCTTGAGTCCCTTCCGTTCTTTCTTTGAAAGATTTGCATCAACTTCTTGTTGCTTTATCTGTCGCAACATCTCCGACTTTTCGAGGATTGATGCTTTATCAAACTCCGCCAGAAATAGGCTCACCTCTTCTTCGTCTTCGCTTTGATGGTGCTCCTTGATTTCCTCAATTTTTTTGGCATAGCTGGCCTTAAGATATTCTCGTAAAAAACCGACGCCAAACACTCCCCCTACCGCTATGTGTGTTGATGAGACCGGTAAACCGAGTTGCGATGCAATAATAACGGTTATGGCGGCTGCCATGGCAATTGAGAATGCGCGCATTTGATCAAGTTCGGTAATTTCGGTACCCACTGTACGGATGAGTTTTGGGCCATAAAGGGCTAGTCCCAGAGCAATGCCGATTGCTCCAATCATCATAACCCAAATAGGGATGTTCGCTTTTTGTGCGACGCCTCCAGCCATAACCGCATCATTAATTGCTGCTAAGGGGCCTACAGCGTTGGCGACATCATTAGCACCATGTGCAAAACTCAACAAGGCTGCGGCGAAAATTAGAGGTGCAGTAAACAGCGCATTTACCGAAGCTTTGTTGTTATCCAACTGATCTGCTTTTTTGACTATTAGCGGCCTAACAAAGACATAGATAAGTGCAGCAACCATTAACCCGATGCTCGCTGCAGTGAAGAAGTCCATTTTCCAAATTTTCTTAAGGCCTTTTAACGCGAGGTAGGTGCTAAATGCCCAGGCCATAACCATGACCAGAATAGGTACCATTTTCTTGGCAGAGGAAATCATGTCTTTTTGATAGGTGATCGTGTGTTTAATTAAAAGCAGAAAACCTGCCGCGATCAAACCGCCTAATACCGGCGATATCACCCAGCTTGCAGCGATCATTCCCATTTTATCCCAGTTGGCGATTCCCATGCCGCCCGCAGCAATGCCCGCGCCGAGCACGCCACCAACAATAGAGTGAGTAGTAGAAACCGGAGCCCCTATGGCCGTTGCTATATTCAACCAGACGGCCCCCGCAAGCAAAGCTGCCATCATCAACCAAATAAAGGTGTTGGGGTCATTGATCACTGAAGCATCGATGATGCCTTTCTTAATGGTATTAACGACTTCGCCGCCAGCAATCAAAGCACCTGAAGCTTCGAAAATTGCAGCCAGAATAATAGCGCCGGTTAAGGACAGCGCTTTTGAACCTACGGCAGGGCCAACATTATTGGCCACATCATTCGCGCCAATATTGATCGCCATATAGCCACCAATCATGGCTGCTGCGATAAGCATAAATCCGCCATGAACGTCGCCAACTCGAGAATAGATGTAGATCACAATGAAGACGATAAAGAGAATGGCGTAGCCAAATCTTAGTATCTCTGGCCGATTGAAGAGAGTCGCTTGCTCTATCCTGTTTAACTGTTCTATGTCCACAAACACCTCTCAATTTTTATTTTAATAACAGATAAGTCTCGTGCGGATTCATTATAGGAACCATTGTTAAAATTTTTACATGACCTATGTCATCTAAGACATAGAAAAAGGGGAGGGCGCAAAAGGAAGAGCGCAAAGGACGGGGGCGATTTCTGTCATGGTTGGCGGTGTGGCGTCAGGCTAAGGCGATGTGCCTTTAAATTTTTACACAGTGGATTTTTAGAAGAGAGAAAACAAACATGCCTGACATCATTTTTCGAGTTTATGTGCGGGTCATATCAGGCTTGCCGAGGTGCGCTGGGAAAAAGACGCACTTCTTTGGGTGTCATAAGATTAATTCAAAAGAATTTTTCCACCACTTGCGATGGCCACTGTGACTAGTCCTAGGGTGAGATTAATGGCTACAATTTTTCGGATATGATTAAGTTGCTTGCCTGCTTCCGGCCAGTTTTTATCGTCAACATGTTGTTTTAGTCGTTTAAATGGCGCGAAGTATAGATGAGCAAATATCAGGATCATGAGGTACCCAGTACCGAGCATCAGGTGGACGTGTTTGCCTATTACACCAAATCCCCCATAGAAATAAATCATGCTGTGGCCGGTAATGATTAGTACGGCGATCACTAACCAGACCCATTTGAAGAAACTTTCAAATACACCGCGCCACAATGTTAGTCGCTCAGCAGGTTCAAGAGTTTTTGCTGCAACGGGTCGTAAGCACGCATAAGCGAGGAACATTCCGCCAACCCAAATAATGGCGGCGAGTAGGTGAAGGGTCAGTGCAATAGCCATGTTATATCCTTGAAGAAAAGACCAATAATCTGAGGGTACTCGATAAAAGCGTATGAATAATCTTTCGCAAAAGTATTGTTCCACAGGAATGCTTTAGTAGCGAACAAAACGCTGGAAAAATATAGATCTGACGCCTTTCAAGCATGAACTTTGCCGCACTCGCTCTTATAGGTCGGCCTTGGACAGTCGCACTTGCGTACTCTTTTATGGGTAGCGAAGGTAGCGCAATGGTTCGGTATGGATTTAGGCTTCGATTTTTGGGTTTACTGGTTACCGTCGGGAAGAGAATCTGCTCTGCAAGAAAGTGTATTAATGGATGTTTCGACGGCAGTGAATGTCTGCATCATTTTGGAGGTGATAATGGCCGCGTTTAGAGCCAAGAAATTCACGTTCGAGTGGCGACTTCTATGGTTTTATTGGTTGCAATAAAGCTAGGGCCATTCGCGTAAAAAGAAGCGTAATTATGACCCTTGTCCCACAGTCTTTTGGCGCTACAATGCCTTCCGTTAGAGTGTTTTTTACAGCTGCCTAAATGCTGATTTTTAAACGATCTGTACCTCTAAAAACAACGAGGCGTAGGGGGGGTTGTGCTGTAGTCATAAAAGCCCAAGCCACTCTTACGCCCGATTTGCTCTGCAATAAACAATGTTTTTAATAATGGTGGTGGCGTTAAATGCGTTTCTTTAAAGTTTTCGTACAGATTCGTGGCCATGTGGTACACAATATCTAAGCCAATATAGTCAGCCAACTCTAGTGGCCCCATGGGATGGTTACAGCCTAATTTCATCGCCGTATCAATCTCTGCAACACCAGACAACCCTCGCTCGAGCGAGCGAATCGCATCAACCATATAAGGCGTCAAAAGGCGATTCACGATAAAACCAGTCTCGTCTCTGACGACAACGGCCTTTTTACCGATTTTAGTCACCCACTCAACCACGCTTTGAACCGTCTCACTGGGGGTGTGTAACGTAGGAATAACTTCCACCAATTTCATCACTGTTGCCGGATTAAAGAAATGCAAGCCGATAAGTCTGTTCTTATGATTGAGTGCCGTTGAAATTTCAGTAATGCCCAGCGTTGAGGTATTTGACGCTAATATAGTCTCGTCATCCACGACAGACTCTAATTGACTGAAGATCTCCCGTTTTTTATCCAACTCTTCGACGATTGATTCAATCACCAATCCGCAGCCTTTAAGGTCTTTTATATCTGTCGAAATGACGATTCGTTCTATAATGTTTCGTTTTTGCTCGGGGGTCAGTTTGTCTCGGTCAACCAGACGCTGTAACGACTTATCCAACTGTGCATACTTAGGGTCGACATCGTGACCTGTCATTTTAATCGCGACAACTTCTACCCCTTGCTGCGCAAGTAATTGAGCGATGCCTAAACCCATTTGCCCCGTGCCTACTACACCCACTTTTGAAATGTTCATACTAAAATCCCTAATTTCCCTAAACGCAAAGACAAAATAAGCGCTGATTTGGTTGGTTACTTTTATTATTTTTATTGCTTTGCTAAACCCTAAGTTAAAGGTGAAGTAAAACAAGAACTGATATGAATATTACTACTTAAGTTTGAAAAACAAATAGAATCGGGTCGCAATCTTTTATTGATTTGGTTAGTGCCCCAGAAATTTAATCCTGCCGTAAACCAAACAGCCAAATTTTGTTCTTCAGCAGGCTTCACATTTTTAATGCTCCGAGAGAAAAGCTGTCTAGTACAGACTGGTTGATTCATAGCTTCTTTATTCTCTGCCTCTTTCAGATTAATTGATTATCGTAAGGGTGCTATGTATTATCTTTTTTATTAAAA
>JAWUYI010000022.1:0-30589 GCA_034110885.1 Oleiphilaceae bacterium | reverse complement strand
CAGGTAGACAGAAACACCGTACAAACCGACGGTGTTTTTTTTCGCCTATATGTTTATTTATTGTTCCAAAGATAGCTAGCTTTAAGCCGGTTGAACGAGGTCGTGTTTGCACGCACGGCACTTGTAGATTGCGCGTGCACGACTGACTCGATTGTGACGAATAATACTCAGTTCGTGGACTCTATCCTCGCACCCACATAAGTACGGGAAGGTCTTGCGTTTTGCGGACGGCACATCAAATTGATGCCGGACATTGGGCTCTCGTTTATAGACATCCACCATCACCTGTTTCCACTCTAAGCCATGCGGTTTAATCCCGACCCCAAAGACGGTGTAGGCGACTAAATGCGCCACTTCATGAGGCACGACTTCATCAATAAATGCCTGTTGGTAAGATTGCAGTAGTTGAGCATTAAAACGAAAGTACGCACCTGCAATAGCCGGCTCCCTCTTGCTGAAAGACCAACGTGACGAAGGAACTTCTCGCTTAAACCTGAGCTGACCGGCGGATTGCCCGCGTAGACCGAATTCGACCGAGGCATAGCGAAATTCCAATTCGTAGAATACCTGCGCGCGTTGCACACACAACTCCAAATAAGCTTCGAGGCGCTGTTCTAAACCGTCAGATAACAACATTTCTAATTAACAATGACCTACAAGTACGTTTACGCTAGTATGCCTGAGCGAGCTAACTAGAAACAGCTCTGACACCTTAAAAAAAGAATCGCGACCACACACCTAAACCGCCAGTGAAGTCCTCACAACATGTATGAATTGACCGTATTTAGTATATCTCTCCTTATTTCTATGGGCTTCATTGCTGGCATTATAAACACCATGGCAGGTGGTGGTTCGAACCTTACAATTCCAGCCTTGATCGTCATGGGCCTGCCTGCCGATATCGCCAACGCGACGAATAGAGTGAGCGTATTTTTTCAATCATTAACCGCAAGCAAGGGCTTTCACAAGCATGGCAAACTTGACATTCCCGACCTTAAAAAGATCGTAGGAATAACACTTATCGGGGGTTTAGTGGGTGCATTATCTGCATCCTATATGCCAGCCGATATGCTTAAGCCCACTTTGCTTTTTGCCATGATTACGATGGCCGGCATTATTGTTTTCAAGCCTGCCGTAGTAGCGCCTCTCGAAGGCACAGAACCCCTCTCGATAAGCGAATCTAGCAGCTCCGTACCCATGCTACTGCTCGCGGGTTTCTATGGTGGTTTCGTTCAAGCAGGTGTCGGCTTTATCTTAATAGCAGCAATAGCCGGCAGCTTAAGGTATGACCTTGTACGGTCAAACGCCCTCAAAATTGTGTGCACACTGGGTTTCACAGTTGTGGCTCTCGCTGTGTTCATAATTAACGATCAAATCCTTTGGGTTCCTGGGCTAATTTTAGCCATTGGAAGCATCGCTGGCGCGCAGTTAGCAGTGAAAATAACGATCAACTTAAGCCAGCACGCGTTGAAATGGATCTTGTTCATAATGACGATTGTAGCGAGCGCAGCAGCCTTATTGACTTAGAATAGAATTTTGCCCACGCCACCTAAACGTATTTCAAACTTACAAACCTTAATGGGATCTAAATGAGTAACGACACACAGACAGAAGAGTCAACCAGCAACTCGAACAGCACCTCAACAGTTTGTGTGACAGGCGCGTCGGGCTTCATCGCCGCCCACTTAGTCAAACAGCTTTTAGCACAAGGCTACTTCGTGCGAGGTAGTGTGCGCGGAACAGCCGATAACTACCCTTATTTAACAAGCTTAGATGGCGCTAGCGAGCGCTTAAGTTTGTACCAAGCAGACCTGCTTGAAGAAGGCATTTTCGAGAAAATTGTTGATGGATGCGACTACGTACTGCACACGGCAAGCCCATACATAGTAAACGTAAAAGACTCTCAAACCGAACTCGTCGATCCCGCTGTTAACGGCACTCTTAACGTACTTAAAGCCTGCGCAAAATCCAGTTCAGTTAAACGGGTTGTATTAACCTCATCACTCGCAGCCATTACCGATGAGCCTAACAGCGATAAAGTATTCAGCGAGTCTGATTGGAACGAAAAGTCCAACCTTAAACGTAACCCCTACTTTTATTCAAAAGTCGAAGCAGAGAAAGCCGCTTGGTCTTTCGTGAAAACCAAGCAAGATAACTGCAAGTTCGATTTAGTGTCGATCAACCCGTTCATGGTAATTGGCCCTTCGCTAGGCCCAAGCTTAAATGAATCCAACAAAATACTAAGCGACCTACTCAAGGGGGCTTACCCTTGTTTAATGACCGTTAACTGGGGGATTGTCGATGTGCGTGACGTTGCCGCTGCACATATTTTGGCAATGACATCAGAGGACGCTCGGGGCCGATATTTGATCGTAAATGAAAACTGGTCAATGACTAAGCTTGTATCGTTTCTGCGTGACGAACTTGCTTATACAGACTACCGCTTACCTAAGCTAAATTTAGCAACGCCATTCGGGGACAAGGTAATGAAGCTCCTTTCATACACTCAACCAAGTGGAAATGGCTCGTACATGCGTTCACATGTAGGCCGGAAAATGCAGTTTGACAACAGCAAAGCCATTGATGAGCTGAATATAAATTATATTCCTGCAGCACAATCCATTCAGGATGCCGTTGAAGACATGGTTCGGTGGAAGCATATTCCAATCAAAGACAGTACCCGTTCAATACAGAAATAACGAAAGTGGCCAAGGAGAGAACCATACAAAAGAGCTAATTCGGGCCCGTTAGCTCTTTTAATAACAATGCTGCTTTTCGGCCCTCTCCCCAACGATATTGACTGATCGCACCGGTACTTCTAATAACCCGGTGGCATGGAATCAAAAGAGCGATAGGGTTCTTTGCGATCGCACTTGCGACCGCTCTAACTGCCGAAGGTTGACCAATCTTATCTGCTACCTCTTGGTAGGTGTGAATCTGCCCGGAAGGAATCGCAAGCAATGCTTCCCATACTTTGATTTGAAATACAGTTCCTTGTGCTAAGACCTTGAAAGAATGCGTCTTTTCATTAGACTCGAGAGAACCATAGGTCGCCGAAATTTGCGCTGCCACCCCCTTAGCCATCGCCGTATCTTCAGTTAAATTGGCCTTGGGCCACGCGGCTTTTAGCTCAGACAGCGCATGCAATGGCGCCTGCTGATCAGGACTTAAAAATGACAGCTTGCAAAGGCCTCTGTCGGTCAACGCCGAAAAGCATAAGCCAAACACACTTGGGGCGACCCCCCAAGTAATACTCAAACCCTCACCCCAGCTTCGCACATCACCCGGAGATACGGCATCGTATTGAATCATTAGATCATAGATTCGGGAAGCGCTGCCAAAACCTAAGCGGTCGGCCACTTCTTCTACGGTATAATCTTTTAGCAAGCGCTTCGCTGAAACTGAATGCAAAAACCTCAGGAACTGCTTAGGCGAAATCCCGGCCCACTCACCAAATATTCTCTGCAAATGAAACTCACTGACGTGAAGTTCGGCAGCCAAGTCACTGAGGCTTGGGTGCAAACGCGCATTATCCAGCAGATAACGAATTGCTTGTTCAACACGATAATAATTCTGAGATTGTTGTTCCATACCTGCCACTCATGCTCTAAACCAATACAGAAATGCTAACGACAATCTTGGCCAGAGGCGACCCGTTTCTTGCTAACTAACTTAATTATTGGATCAAATTAAGCCTGAAGATGCGGCGCTAAGGCCTCGCGGATGCGCTCAGGGATGGATATCGACTTCTTCTCGGCATGGTCAAAATGCACCATAGTCGCTGTTCCACTCGCTCCGAGTCGACCGCCCTGCCATGCCTCTTGGTAGACTTGTAAGGAGCTATTGCCAATCTTCTTAATACTTGTTCGTATTTCTACGTCTTCGCCATAGAACAGCTCCGCATGATACTCAACTTCGACTTTCGCCAGGATCAGGTTCCATGCTTTTACTTCTAAATTCGGAACGAATATTCTAAATATGGGGGTGCGAGACTGCTCGAACCAGACTGGAAGTGTCGCATTATTGATGTGCCCGAGCGCGTCAGTTTCTGCAAAACGCGGTTGGAGGATTTCTTTAAACATAACTTTTCTTCTATTATTTCCGCTATTAAAAAAAACGGGAACATGAGTTCCCGTTTTTTGTCGTCAATGTCTTTCAAAGCCGGCTAACAGCAATGACAGTTCAGCGAACGAATTAGCCTACGACCGGCGTTAACTCACCCTTAAGGTAACGTTGATACATTACTTCTAAGCTAACAGGCTTGATCTTAGAAGCTTGACCTGCAGTACCAAACGCTTCATAACGCGCGATAACGATATCTTTCATCGCCTCTACGGTCGCACTAAAATATTTACGTGGGTCAAATTCTGAAGGGTTTTCAGCAAGGAAACGACGCACAGCACCGGTCGACGCAAGACGTAAGTCTGTATCGATATTTACCTTACGAACACCATGCTTAATGCCTTCACAAATTTGCTCTACCGGAACACCATACGTTTCTGGAATCTCTCCACCAAACTGATTGATGATTGCCAACCACTCCTGCGGCACGGAAGACGAGCCATGCATAACCAAGTGCGTATTAGGAATACGATCGTGGATTGCCTTGATGCGATTAATATCTAAAATGTCACCCGTCGGTGGTCTCGTAAATTTATAAGCGCCATGACTCGTACCACATGCGATCGCTAGCGCGTCTACTTGTGTTTTCTTTACAAAGTCGGCAGCTTCTTCAGGGTCAGTCAGCATCTGATCATGCGTTAAAATCCCTTCAGCGCCAACGCCGTCTTCTTCACCTGCCTGACCCGTTTCAAGCGAGCCTAAGCAACCTAGCTCACCCTCTACTGACACACCGCAGGCATGTGCCATTTCAACCGTACGACGAGTTACATCAACGTTGTAGTCATAATCTGCGGGTGTTTTTCCGTCTTCACGCAAAGAACCATCCATCATAACGGATGAAAAGCCTAACTGAATCGAACGCTGGCACACGTCTGGCGATGTACCATGGTCTTGGTGCATCACAACTGGAATGTGCGGAAACTCTTCAACCGCAGCCAAAATTAGGTGACGTAGAAATGGAGCACCCGCATATTTGCGGGCGCCAGCAGACGCTTGAACAATAACGGGGCTATTGGTTTGGTCTGCTGCTTCCATAATCGCGCGCATTTGCTCTAGATTATTTACGTTAAATGCCGGTACGCCATAACCAAACTCTGCGGCGTGATCCAACATTTGTCTCATACTGATTAATGCCATTTCTTAATTCCTCCAAAACCCTAGGTGTCGTGCACCCGATTCAAAATTTAATCTGTTTTTAAAAGCCACTATCTATTACTTAAGCGTTTGCTCTCTCTGTTAGCATCGCAACCGCTGGTAAGGTTTTTCCTTCAACGAATTCAAGGAAGGCACCGCCACCCGTAGAAATATATGAAACTTGATCTGCAATACCATACTTATCAACTGCTGCAAGCGTATCACCACCACCAGCAATAGAAAACGCATCGCTGCTTGCTATCGCTTCCGCTAAAGCTTTCGTTCCTGCACCAAACTGGTCGAACTCGAAGACACCGACCGGACCATTCCAAATAACGGTCCCTGCACTAGCAATAATCTCTGCAAACTGCTTTGAGGTTTCCGCACCCACGTCAAAAATCATGTCATCACTTTCGACGTCCTCTGCCAACTTTGCAACAGCCACTGCTGACTCAGAAAACTCTTTACCTACAACAACATCGACCGGCGTAGGAATAGATGTTTTGGCTGCAAGTTGCCTAGCATTATCAATGAGATCATGTTCGCACAGCGACTTACCAACTGGCTTGCCCGCCGCGGCTAAGAATGTGTTAGCAATACCGCCCCCAACAATCAGCTGATCTACCAATTCTGAAAGAGACTCAAGCACGGTTAGCTTTGTTGACACTTTAGACCCACCAACAATCGCAACAAGAGGTCGCTTAGGGTTATCAAGCGCCTTCGCAAGTGCTTCAAGCTCGGCCGCTAATAAAGGACCTGCACACGCGACTGGGGCAAATTTTCCAACGCCATGCGTTGAGGCTTGTGCACGGTGCGCTGTTCCGAAGGCATCCATCACATACACGTCGCAAAGCGAGGCATATGCACGAGAAAGCGTTTCATCATCTTTCTTCTCGCCCTTATTGAAACGCACGTTCTCAAACATCACGACGCTGCCGTTTGCAATCTCGCCAACGTTTTCCCAATCTTTGACCAGTTCAACCGCTTGACCTAATAGTTCGGACAAATGATTTGCAACAGGCGCTAACGAGAACTCATCAGCATACTCACCTTCGGTTGGACGCCCAAGATGAGACATTAACATAACTTTTGCGCCGGCCTTCACAGCTGCCTGAATAGTAGGCAAAGACGCTCTAATCCGTGCATCACTGCTAACTTTTCCGTCTTTTATTGGAACGTTCAGATCTTCACGAATGAGTACGCGCTTACCCTGAAGGTCCAAATCGGTCATCTTGATAACGTTCATTAAACTGCTCACCTGTCTTTCAAAAATTAAACACTGTTACTGCTATTCCAAAACAACTCGAATTTTTCGATTTGCCAATTATTTATTAATGATAAGGCGTAAATGATTCGCCACATCTAACATGCGATTACCAAAACCCCACTCATTATCAAACCAAATTAGAACTTTTATCAATGACGTACCGCTAACGCGCGTTTGACTGCCATCAATCGTGCAAGAATGCGCATCTTGAATAAAGTCTGATGACGCTAGCGGCGCTTCCGTATAAGCCATAATAGTTGAATCGTTGCTCGCTTGCGCTAAAACCGCATTTACTTGGTCTTCACTGACTGAAGCGTTTACAAGGACAGTAAGGTCAATTGCAGACACGTTGACCGTGGGTATTCGCATGGCAACTGCCGTTAACACGCCACCAAGTTCGGGAAGTATTCTTTCAATCCCCTTTGCTAGCTCTGTTTCAACCGGCACCATGTTGCACATAGCGCTTCTAGTCCGGCGCAAATCTTTATGATGGTATGCGTCTATTATAGGCTGATCATTCATTGCTGAATGAATAGTTGTCATCGACCCACACTTAATTCCATACGTGTCGTTTAAGACTTTAAGAACTGGAACCACGGCGTTGGTCGTACACGATGCATTGGAGATAATAAGATCGTTGGGTGACAGCAAATGCTCGTTTACACCGAACACGATCGTTTGGTCGACATTTGGCTCGGCAGGTTGCGAAAAGATCACTCGCTTTGCCCCAGCATCTATATGCTTTTGACCGTCATCCCGCTCAGAAAATTCGCCAGTGCACTCAAAAACAATATCGATGGCGTGCTGTCGCCAAGGTAAATCGGAAATACTGTCATGATTCGAAACGGCAATTCTATCACCATCAACGACTAAGGTATTTGCGTCGTCTACCGCAACAGATAAAGGAAACCGGCCATGGGTAGAGTCATACTTTGTTAGATAAGCGATGGTCTCAATGTCCGCCAGTTCATTGATTGCGACAATTTCTAAATTCTCGCGCAAAGAACTTTGATACAAGGCTCGTAAAATCGACTGACCGATACGGCCATAGCCGTTAATGGCGATACGCCACTTCATACCTTATCCTTTTACTAAGCCACATAGATTTGGCGCCGGGAAACCGGGCCAAATCCACTGAGATACCGAACCCAATTAAAGTAGTTCTTCTGCAACCACTAATAGATTAGCGACTGTAAAACCAAACTCTTCGAAGAGGAGGTTTGCTGGCGCAGACTCACCAAAGGTATCCATTCCAACGATTCGACCATCAAGCCCTACATACTTGTACCAGTAGTCTGCAATACCTGCTTCAACAGCGATACGCGCAGAAACTTCGAGAGGCAATACTGATTGCTTGTATTCAGCGCTTTGCTCATCAAATACATCACAGCAAGGAATCGAAACCACACGGATGTTCTTGCCCTGCTCTCTTAATGCTGCCGCAGCATCTTGTGCGAGTCCTACTTCAGAGCCTGTCGCAATGAAAATAAGATCTGGCGTACCTGCACTATCGCTAAGGACATAAGCGCCTTTCTCAATATCGGCAACTTGAGTCGTGTCACGATCTTGGTGTGGAAGATTTTGACGTGAAAAAACGAGAGAGCTTGGTCCATCATTACGCTCGACAGCGTGTTTCCAAGCAACAGCCGATTCAACCGCATCACACGGTCTCCAGCAATTCATGTTTGGCGTTAGACGCAGGCTAGCCATTTGTTCAATAGGTTGGTGCGTAGGGCCGTCTTCACCTAAACCAATCGAATCATGCGTATATACAAATATAGAACGCTGCTTCATCAGTGCAGCCATACGAACCGCATTACGCGCGTATTCCATAAAGATAAGGAAGGTCGCACCGTAAGGAATGAAACCACCATGCAAGGCGATACCATTCATAATTGCAGACATGCCGAATTCACGAACACCATAATGTAGGTAGTTACCTGATGCATCGTCTGCTGAAACAGCTTTAGAGCCACTCCACATTGTTAAGTTCGATGGAGCCAAATCTGCTGAGCCACCCATAAATTCGGGTAATAAGGGCCCAAAAGCATTCAAAGTGTTCTGCGACGCCTTGCGGCTCGCCACAGTGTTTCCATCTGATTGGCATTGATCGACATAGGCCTGAGCCTTAGATGAGAAATCGGCAGGTAACTCTCCAGCCATGCGACGCTTAAGCTCTGCTGCCAGTTCTGGGTGCGCGGTAGAATAGCTATCAAATGCTTGATTCCATTCGACCTCTCGCTCGTTACCGGCCTTTGTCGCATCCCATGCTTCATAAATATCTTGTGGAATTTCAAAAGGTGCATGCGGCCAATTTAGCGCCTTGCGCGTTTCAACAATCTCGTCATCGCCTAATGGTGCGCCGTGACAGTCTTCTTTACCTTGTTTATTGGGCGAACCAAAACCGATTAATGTTTTACAGCAAATCAATGTTGGCTGACCTGTGTTTTCTTTCGCGGTTAGAAGCGCTGCTTCGATAGCCTCCGAATCATGACCATCAACACCTGGCAGCACATGCCAACCATAGGCTTCAAAACGTTTAGGTGTATCGTCGGTAAACCAACCTTCAACTTCGCCATCGATAGAGATGCCATTGTCGTCATAAAATACGATTAGCTTACCTAAGCCCAAGGTTCCGGCAAGTGAACACACTTCATGAGAGATGCCTTCCATAAGGCAACCATCACCGGTAAATGCATAGGTGTAGTGATCAACGATCTCATGCTCAGGCTTGTTAAACTGAGCCGCTAAAGATTTTTCAGCAAGGGCCATCCCCACAGCATTAGCAAGACCTTGACCAAGAGGGCCAGTCGTAGTCTCTACGCCAGGAGCATAGCCGTATTCTGGGTGCCCTGCAGTTTTAGAATGCAACTGACGGAAGTTCATCAAGTCATCAATACTTAAGTCATACCCTGTCAAATGCAGCAATGAATAGATAAGCATTGAGCCGTGACCATTTGAAAGAACAAAGCGATCTCGATTCGGCCAATCTGGATTGGCAGGGTTGTGCTGGAGATGACCGTTCCATAATACTTCTGCAATATCGGCCATGCCCATAGGGGCTCCAGGGTGACCAGATTTTGCTTTCTGAACGGCGTCCATACTAAGTGCGCGTATAGCATTTGCTAATTGGCGGCGTGATGACATCAAGTTTCTCCCAACACAGGTTAAAAAAGGCGCTGCATTTTCTCTTAAATGACTAAGGCGGGCAACCGATTACTCGGTTTATTCCCGCCTTCGAGGTTTTTTCATGCAAAAACTACGTAAATTTTCTCAATTACACTAATCAAGCGCATGAGCAGTACTCTGCGCCAGATCTAATAGTTCGCGCAGAGCCACCGAGTACATTGCAAATTCTGCGTCGCTACTTGCTTTAAGTTCAGTCAGCGTTTGCTGCCAACGCGCAACCAATTGCTCGTGATTAGACATCCATACGTCTATGCGTTTATGCACATCTTTAGGAGCCCCTTTCATACTAAGCAAACCAACCGTTAAAGCGCGCTGCTGCCAATCAAGGTCTTCACGAAACGCTTCTCGCGCTAGCGCTTGCCAATGAGAACTAGGGTTCAAGGCATCAATCTGCTGAGCAAACCAAGTCAAATCAAGGCGGTGCCCAATACTATAATAAACCTCAGATACTCTCTCTAAGCTCTCGCTGCTCGACTCGTGTGCTTCGATGATTCCTAGGCCAGCATAAATCATGCTGGTACCAGAGATAAACGACGCCAATTCATCAGGTACAGACTGCTCAACCATAGATGAGTGCGTTTTCTGCCAACGCTGCTTAGATAGACCTTTTAAATGCCCCGACAAACTAGCAGAAATTTGTGTAATACCTCGAGTGAACCGGTCCTTATCTTCCATTACCTTAAGCTCACTGCGACGGTTACGAATCAACCAACGACACGCTCTGCGCATAAGGGACATCAACTTGTTCATCATTTCTAGCTGCAACGTAGCTGGAACCTTGTAGTCTAGAGATTCGATCATTTCCCACCAATGATCCAATCGAAATACATCACGCGCAATCATGTAAGCAAGCGCAATAGACGTACTATTCGCTCCCGTTGAGTTGCTCAGACGCTCCACAAAGATAATACCCATGTGGTTCACCATGTCGTTCGCAACTTGCGTGGCAACGATTTCGCTTCTTAGCTGATGATTATTTAATTCAGTTCGATACTTTTTCGTTAATCGATCCGGGAAAACTCGGAAAATCTCACCCGCTATATGATCGTCCTGTGTAAACTCTTCACAATTAAGAAGCTCCTTCAAGTCGCCCTTAACATAAGAAATCAATACCGAAAGCTCAGCCCTTGTGAGACCTCGCCCCTTAGACTTACGGTCTACAATTTCTTCTTCCGAAGGCAAGAATTCGAGTTCACGATTCAATTTTCCGCTTGTTTCCATTGAATTGATTAATCTTCGATATTCTTCCAAGCGCGGAACCACATCAAACAACGCTAAACTGATCGCTTGAGTTTGCCGGTAGTTGTGCAACAACACGTGATGCGCAACATCATCTGTCATATCGTAGAGCAACTTATTGCGCTGCTTATCGGTTAGGTCTCCGGTCTCAACGATCCCGTCGAGTAGGATTTTGATGTTTACTTCGTGGTCCGAACAGTCGACACCCGCAGCATTATCAATGAAGTCAGTATTGGAAAGCCCGCCATGCATACCAAACTCAATACGTGAAAGTTGGGTCATCCCCAAATTAGCACCCTCACCTATGACTTTGGCCTTTAACTCGGAAGCATTTAAACGAATACCATCGTTTGCCTTATCACCTGCATCGGCATGCGTCTCAGTCTTTGCTTTAACATAGGTACCGATTCCTCCAAACCAAAGTAAATCAACCTCTGCCTTAAGAATCGCATTGATCAGTGAACTTGGCGGCATAGACTCATCACTTACGCCCAACATTGCTTGCACTTCTGGCGTTAGCTTAATGGACTTAGCATCCCTTTTAAGCACACCACCGCCCTTCGAGATTAACTTACTGTCGTAATCTTCCCAGCTCGAGCGTGGCAGTTCGAACATACGTTTGCGCTCTTTGAACGATTTTTTGGTGTCTGGGTTCGGGTCTAAGAAAATGTGCATGTGATTGAATGCTGCAACAAGCTTAGTGCACTCCGAAAGGATCATGCCATTACCAAACACGTCACCCGCCATGTCGCCAACACCCACACACGTAAAATCTTGTTTCTGGATGTCTTGCCCTAACTCCTTAAAGTGTCGTTGCACCGACACCCAGGCACCACGCGCGGTGATGCCCATTTTCTTATGGTCATAGCCCTGACTCCCGCCTGACGCGAAGGCATCACCTAACCAATGCCCACGATCAACGGAAATCTGGTTTGCAATATCCGAGAACGTGGCTGTGCCTTTATCCGCAGCAACCACAAGGTAGTAATCGTCTTCGTCGTGTCTAACTGTGTTTACGGGAGGAACAACCTCTGCGTTAACTAGGTTATCGGTGACGTCGAGCAAACCACTAATAAATATCTGATAGCAGGCGATGCCTTCTTTCATAAACGCTTCGCGATCGCCTTGCGGAAGTTGCTTCGCGACAAAACCACCCTTTGCACCAACAGGCACGATGACCGCATTTTTAACTTGCTGAGCCTTCACTAAACCTAAGACTTCGGTGCGGTAATCTTCGTTTCGGTCTGACCAACGTAAACCGCCACGCGCGACTTTTCCGCCACGTAAATGCACACCCTCTACACGAGGCGAATACACGAAGATTTCAAACATGGGAACAGGAAGCGGAACATTAGGAATGTTTCTAGGCAATAATTTGAAGGACACGTAAGGCTTATGATTGCCCTCAGCATCTTGTTGATAAAAGTTTGTCCGCACTGTCGCTTTTATCAGTTCAAGGAATATCCGTAAGATTTTATCTTCGGTAAGGTTCGGCACACTGTCTAGTTCAGTCTTGAAGTTTTCCTCAAGTTGCGCGAACTTGTCTGCCATTTTATGTTTTGCGCGATTGGTTTTGGGGTTAAAACGCACATCAAACAACTCTAACAAAGTGCCGACTAGCTCTTTGTGGTTAACGAGCGTGTCAGATATTAGATCTTGAGAGTTACCGACTCGAATCTGACGCATATATCGCGCATACGCTCGCAAGACCGAGATTTCTCGCCAGCCAATATAAGAGGTTACTAGCAGTCGATTGAAGCGATCGTTTTCAGCCGCGCCTTGCGAAACCAAAACAAAAAGCGCCTCAAAGTTATCTTTGATCTTGCCAAGATCGATCGACACTCCGTTTGACGTGGATAAGGTGAAGTCGTGCATCCATACCGTCGTAGACTCTCGGTCTACTAACTTAAACGGACTTTCACCAATCACTCTAAAGCCCATATTCTCAAAAATAGGCATGACATCGGACAGCATAACCGCGGTATCTCGATGAAACAGCTTTACATGAAAGACGTCATCGCTCTCATCCAAAGCACGATAAAAGCTCATACTAAGAGCTTGATCATTCGCAACCGCATCAATATTGTGAACATCTATAGCGGCTCTTCTAGGCACATAGGCTTCGCGATAGCTTGCGTTGAACGCCTTACGATATAACTGACTGTATTTACTGCCGCGTTCTTCCCCGTAGTGCTCGACAAGAGATTGCTCTAGATCGTCGTGCCACGACAAAACCACCGCAAGAATCTTCGCTTCGATCTCTTTGAATCTAAGCTCACTTGGTAGCTTTTTACCGACTTTGATGTTGAATTGCGTTCTAGCTAACGGAGACTCTGAAAGCAGAGTGTTGAAGTCGATATCGACCCCGTTAAATTCCTCCATCAGAATACTTTGAATCTTTAAGCGTAAGTCCGTGTTGAATATTTCTTTAGGCACATACACTAAGGCACAAACAAAACGGCCAAAGGCGTCTTCACGAATATATAAGCTTACTTTGCGACGTTCTTGCGCATGAAGCGCTGAATTTACCGCTGCATGCAAGCGCTCTGCACTTAACTGGAACAGCTCGTCTCGTGGAAACACAGACAGAAGCTGATCGTACTCTTTACCACTATGGTCGCGCATATCGTAATTCGATAACTCACGAGCTTTGGCCACCTTCTGACGCAACAAAGGGACATCATCAAGCTTCTCGTTAAACACTCGCGCAGTGTAAAGGCCCATAAATCGGCGTTCACCGATCACTTGCCCTTCATCATTAAAGCGTTTAACCACGACATAATCGGCATACGCAGGTCTATGCACTCGCGATCGTCGAGACGACTTAGCAAATAAAAACACATCCGGTTTCAATATATGCTCACGCGTACGTTTCGGAACATCTTTTAATATAACCGTATCATCACCGGGATACGCTTCACGCAAAACGCCCAAGGCCAAGTCATCCCTGCGAACAAGTTTTTGCTTGTCTCCCTTTCCTTGCATCTCATACTCGACATACCCCAAAAAGGTGAAGCTGTTTTCAGCTAACCATTTCAAGAACTCAGACGCTTCGTCTAATTCTTCCTTACTAACGACCGAATGGCCTTTTTCTTTCCAAGAGGCGCGTATATCTTCCACTTTCTGCAACATCAAAGGATAATCATCAACAGATGACTGTACCTCGCGTACGACTTGCACAATATCTGCCTCGAGAGCATCAATACTGGCGCTCTCACCAATTCTATCGACTTCAACACACAGTAAACCTTCCGCGATATCGTCCGCACCTTTTGCATCGCGTTTCAACAATTTGGTGACGGCGCCGCTGTCATCTCTTTCAGGAAACACGATCATGTGTTGAATGCCCTGAATTCGTAAATTACGACCTGCCAGAGCCATGCGAACCGAGTCCACGACGAAAGGCATATTTTTAACCATCACGGTAATGACCGTATGGGATGTTTGCCAGCCATGTTCTTCCAAAGATGGGTTCACTACAGTAACTTGGACTTCACCTGCCTTGTATGTCTGCAGGGTCTTCCATAGCGCCATGAAGTAACCGAGAACATCCGAAACACGACGACCCTCAAACTCTTCTGTATAAGCAGACTGGAAAAACTGCGAGATAAACGTTTTAACGATTGTTTGTTCTTTTGCGCTGATTTGATCACTTGCCGCAGCGTTCAATTGTTCAAGAGCGATTTTAGTATCGTGCGTATCCAGAAGTTTCATATAACGGTGACTCGTCTTGTCCATGCAAAGGCGGCTATTACCCTTCGCTTAGTTAAATAAATGGTGACTTTTCTATGACCTAGTTTTTATTATCGCAACAAGGTCAATTAAGAATAGTTCATTGCTCGGAAATTGCGTATTAACGAACATTGCTATAGCGTAAACATCCCGCTAAATAAGAGCATTTCCAGAAGTCACTATAGAGGAAGTTTATTGATGAGTTCCCGTCAGGCATTTGAACACCTTAGATCGTCATTAAGTCAGTCAATCGTTGGCCAAGAGCACTTGGTAGAAAGACTATTAATTGCGCTTCTTGCTGATGGACACCTATTAGTTGAAGGCGCACCTGGTTTAGCAAAAACCAAAGCCATCAAAGCTTTGTCCGATCGAATAGAAGGTGATTTTCAACGTATTCAGTTTACGCCCGACCTACTGCCCTCCGATGTCACAGGAACTGAAATATATCGAATGGAAGATGGCCAGTTCCAGTTTCAAAAAGGCCCTATATTCCACAACCTCGTTTTAGCGGATGAGATTAACAGGGCTCCAGCAAAAGTTCAGTCCGCGCTCCTCGAAGCAATGGCAGAACGGCAGGTCAGTGTCGGAAAACATACCTACCCTTTGGACGAACTATTTTTGGTCATGGCAACACAAAACCCGATTGAGCAAGAAGGCACCTACCCGCTTCCGGAAGCTCAATTAGACCGTTTTTTATTGCACGTTAAAATCGACTACCCAAGCGCGGAAGCGGAACGCCTAATTTTAAATCTGGTTCGCCAAGAACAACTTAATGCAAGCACACCTTCAGAATCCAATGAACCCCTAACAAGCAAACAAGTCATTTTGAGTTCACGAAAAGAGCTGATCGGCTTGCATATGAGTGACGCGGTTGAGGAATACATTGTTCAACTTACTATCGCAACGCGCCAACCCGAAACCTACAATGCCGATTTGGCACGTTGGATTGACTATGGCGTAAGCCCCCGTGGAACGATTGCCCTAGATAGATGTGCACGCGCACACGCTTGGCTCCAGGGCAACGACTTTGTAAGCCCAGATGATGTCCGCGCGGTGCTTCACGACGTATTTCGTCACCGCATTATTTTGAGCTTTGAAGCGGAAGCCGAAGGCCTAAGCTCCGACGACATTCTTGATACTTTAATTAAGCTCGTTCCATTAGCCTAACGAGAATAAACGGCGTACAGCCCTTAAAGCATCTAGAAATTTAAGAAATTGGTGTAGTTAGATATGCAGACCGACAACAACATTAACGCAAATTCAACGCAAGCTAAAGAAGCGCCTCAAGGGGTTTACACCTCGCTAAGAGAGCTTCTAGGTATGCGTTTCTTGTCGCAAAGCCTAAGCCTGCCAAAGTCAAAGAAAATAAAACAGCAGCAAGGCGGCGGGCACCAATCCCGCTTTAAAGGTCGTGGCATGGAGTTTTCTGAGGTAAGAGCATATCAGCCTGGTGACGATGTAAGGAGCATAGACTGGCGAGTAACCGCGCGCCGTCAAAAACCACACACCAAAGTATTTCACGAGTCTCGTGAGCGCCCCATACTGATTGTATGTGACCAGTCTCAAAGTATGTTTTTTGGTAGCAGAAATTGCTTCAAATCGGTGCTCGCTGCAAAAGCGTCAGCGTTATTGGCATGGGCTTGCTTGTCGCATAACGATAGAGTTGGGGGCATTGTTTTTTCTAACTACTCGCATAGCGAAGTAAGACCCGCTCGAAGCCGTAAAGAACTACTGCGGCTATTCCATATGATTGAGAGCTACAACCATGAACTACACCTTGCAGATGAAGCTTCTGACAATCAGGACACGAACGAGAGTTTAAGTCCCTTAAACAAGGCGCTAATCGAAACTTCTCGCGTGGTAAAACCCGGCTCACTTGTGATCATACTAAGCGACTTTTTGGGATTGAATAGCGATAGTGCAAGCTTTATTTCACGTATCGCGAAGCACAACGAACTGTTACTCATACGCTGCCAAGACCAACTAGAAGACCGCTTGCCACCCCCAGGGCAATATTCGGTAAGCGATGGGTCCGGTCAGTTTACGATCGACAGTGCGTCGAGCACAACACAGCATGCCTTCGATCATTGGTATGCTCAGATTGACTCCGGACTAAATGACTTTCAGCGCAAATATCGTGCGGACGTCCGACACCTTTACACGCATCAGGACCTCGCCACCGAGATGCGAACGCTAATAGCCTCATTAAAACGTTAATGGAAGGCCTTAACGCATGACACCCAAACCAATGAGCAACCAAATTCCTAACCAGGCCCTTGAGCAACTTAGAGATATCCACGAGGCTGCGCCAATCACCAACCTTCCGATTGCACTCGGTTGGTGGCTTTTGCTGATAGCTTTACTAGGCCTTACTGTTTTCCTTGCACAAGCCTATGCAAAACACAAAAAGACGAACGCATGGAAAGCACCCGCGATGAATGAACTAGAAGACATTCGCCAGCGTTATTTCAAAAACTCCGGGCTTGACGGAAAGTTGGTAGCACAGACCACAGCCGACCTTAGCGCACTACTTCGCCGCGCCATGAACACTCGCTATAAAGATGAATCCTGCCTTACGCAAACGGGCAAAGAATGGGAGGCGACGCTCCTCAAAGCCATCCCAAGCTTTTCTCAAAAAGAAGCACAAACCATAGCCCATGCGCAGTACCAACGACAAATCCCTAAGCTTGATCATGATTGCTTTGAGGGTATTAAACGCTGGATAAAATCAAAGGGATGATGTTTTGGATATAATTACGTCGTTAAGCGCGCTGACTTTCAATTGGCCATGGGCTGCATTGCTAATCCCTCTGCCCTTGCTCCTAAAATACGTTTGGCCCAAAAGACAGAGCTCGGACCAACAAAGCCCGGCACCTCAAATACCGGCTTTTATCAATGCAAACGCGAACGTCGGTATTTCGCGCTCTGGTACACGTATTACAAGCAGAACCAGCACGCTGTTCTATTTTATGCTTTGGTCACTGCTCTGCATAAGCGTCATGCGCCCGGAAATTGTAGGCGACAAAGTCGAACTACCTATGGACGGCCGCGACCTAATGCTCGCAATCGATATTTCACCCAGCATGAAAGAGCAAGATATGCCTTTAAATGGTGATCGCGCCACTCGGCTTGATGTCGTCAAACACGTTGTAAGTGAGTTCGTCACAGAGCGCAAAGGCGACAGAATTGGCTTGATATTATTCGGCTCACAGCCCTACATTCAAACCCCACTAACCTTTGACACAAAAACCGTAAACACTCTACTTCAAGAAGCTTTTTTAGGTATGGCAGGCGACGCCACAGCGATTGGTGATGCCATCGCTTTGGGCGTGAAGCGCTTGCGTGAGCAAAAAGAGCAAAGTCGCGTTTTAATTCTTATGTCAGACGGCGCAAACACTGCGGGCGAAATTCCTCCGGAAAAAGCCGCACAACTGGCAGCGGCTCAGAACATAAAAGTCTACACAATTGGCATAGGAGCAGATGAAATGCTCCAGCGAAGTTTTTTCGGAACCCGCAGAATCAATCCCTCTGCCGATCTCGATGAAGACATGTTGAGAACTATCTCCGACACCACAAATGGTCAATATTATCGCGCTCGAAATGTCGAGGAACTCAATAAAATTTACCAAGAAATAAATCAGCTTGAGCCCATCGAATTGGAAACCCGCAGCTATCAGCCCAGCGTGGCACTCAGCTATATGCTTATCGTTGCAGCCATCGCGCTATATTTATTGCGCATCATGGGCGTATTTGTACTAAATCAGATTCGCACTCAACTATGGAATAAGCAGAGTCTTTCCACGCACGCTTCGGCCTCTTCTAACATTGAGGAGAAACTCTAATGCAAGAAGCTTTTAGCCATGCGCTCGTTCAATTTCATTTTATTCGCCCACTCTGCCTACTCGCATTGATTGCGATGCCACTTATTTGGCTTTTACTAACGCACCAATTCAAGCACAAGAACAGCTGGTCTCAACTAATTGACGCGCCTCTGCTCGGCTTCTTACAAAACAATGTGAAAGGCCAGCGCCGAATAAAACGTCGCGCCAGCCTGCCTTGCGTCATTATTGCTTTGCTCATTTTGGGCGCAGCTGGCCCAACTATTAAGCAGAAGCCAAGCGAGGTCTTTCAAAGCCCAGACAGCTTAGTGCTAATACTTGACCTATCTATATCGATGCTCTCCGCTGACACAACTCCTAGCCGCATAGTCAGAGCAAAACAAAAGCTACAAGACCTACTCACTTATCGCGAACAGGGTTTTACCGCTTTAGTCGCGTTTTCAGGCGATAGCCATGTCGTAACCCCACTGACCGACGACGTACGAACCATCAGTTCAAACTTGAGCGCACTAGACCCCCTCATGATGCCCGTGATTGGCAGTCGCCCCGACCTTGCTGTGGATCAAGCAATTCAGTTGGTCAAAAGTAGCGGTGCCTCAAGTGCCCGCATTATTATGCTGACAGACGGTGTCGCTGAGCACCAAATGAGCCGCATCTCGGACAGCCTAAAGGGGCAAGATATTGAATTAAACATCTTGGCTGCTGGCACTTCCGAAGGCGGACCTATTGATATTCCGGGCAGAGGCTACCTGAAAGATCAGGGAAGCGTTGTTATTCCTAAAACCAATTTTTCCCAGCTTTCAGACTTAGCTGAACAAAACGCAGGAAAGATGTACGCAATTGCATTAGACGATCGCGACCTTCTTGCCTTGAATGTTGATGGATCTTTTTCTGCATCAGCCCAAACGCCAGATGCCACAGAATCGCCCATGGGTGACACACCTTCTTCCGAAAACAGCCGGCAATATGACCAGTGGGAAGACCTCGCCTTTATTCTTGCGCTCATTGCCTTGCCGTTTTGCCTTATAGCTTATCGACAAGGTGCTCTTGCTTTAGTGTGTTTTTTTATACTGACTCCGCGAGAAAGCCAAGCATTTGAATGGACAGATCTATGGAAGACGGCTGACCAGCAAGGGCAAACACTCCTGCAAGAAGAACGCTACGACGAAGCTGCGAGTAAATTCAGCTCAAAGGAACACGCTGCGCAGGCCCTTTATCGCAGCGGTAAGTACGATCAAGCAGCGCAGAAGTATGCCGAACAGTATCAAGAGAATAACGACACGAACGCCTTATATAACCAAGCCAATAGCTTCGCGCAAGCAGGCAAGTTAGAGGAAGCGATCGCTCTTTACGACAAGGTGCTTGAGCAAGACACGGAGCACGAAGACGCGAAGCACAATCGCGACCTTGTTGAAGACTTATTACAACAAGCAAAAGAGCAGTCTTCCGACCCTTCTAGTGGAGAATCTGGTGAAGAGTCTGGTGAAGAGTCCGGTGAAGAATCTGGCGATCCATCTGACTCCCAACAACAAGAGCAGGCGCAGCAGGACGGAGAACAAGGAGAAAACGGCGAGCAAAGTGAACAGAATCAAGGTGGCCAGCAAGACGAAAGCGACGCTAAGGAACAACAGCAAGGGCAAGACCAAGGTGATCAATCTGACTCACCTTCTCGCGATCAACAAAAGGGCCAAGACCAAGGCCAAGAAGAGCAATCCTCTTCGTCAAGCGACATCCAAGATCTAAAAAATGATCACGAAAAAAATCAGCAAGATACGGATCCCGATCAGACCCAGAACGAGAACGAGAATGAGAATGAGCAGCAAGAATTAAGCGAGCAGCAACGCCAGCAGTTAGCAGACTTGGAACGCGCAGAAGAGAACGAAAGCCTTAATGACGGCAGTATGGCCGTCGAAGAGAGCTTAAGCTCTGAAGACCAGCAATCGTATGAACAATGGATGCGACGTGTACCGGACAACCCGAGCGGCCTGCTACAACGCAAGTTCGAACAACAATCACGCGAACGTAATCAACAACGCAACACATCTGGAGAGCCTTTATGGTAGGGGTGATACCATCATTACGCCTAATCAGCATTTTAATATTCATGTTAGCCACGACATGCGCCCACGCGCAAACGGAGCTAGATGTTGCAGTGGATCGAGACAAGCTGTACTCGTCTGAATTATTAAACATGACGGTGACGGCCAACAGCGAGATAGAGCTCAGCCTCGGCGGACTTTTTAACATTGGCGGCTCACAAATAGACCCGCCAGAGTTCGAAAACTTAGAGCGCCACTGGGAAGTAATTGATAGACAGCAAAATTACAACATGCGTTCAATTAACGGAAAATCGAGCAGCCAGATCACATGGCGCTATACGCTCAGCCCTAAAACCACCGGTAACTTAACAATACCCCAAGCGACATTTAAAGACGGGCGAAGCCAAGCTATTCGTATTGAGGTACTTGCTGGAACACCACCGCGAGACGCATCTAACCCACCTTTCGTTTTTATAGAAGCGACTGTTGACCAAAACTCTGCGTATGTTCAAGAGCAAATTCTCTTTACCTTAACGGTATTTGCCCGCGGGCAAGTTGCTAGCGGAGACATGAGCGCACCGAGCCACCCGGATCTTATTATCGAGCCTATAGGCGATACTGTGAAATCCTATCGCATGGCCTATAACCAGCGGTACGAGAGCCACGAGCGCAAGTATCTACTCTTCCCACAAAAAAGCGGGCCTATATATATTGACCCGCAGACCTTTACGGGCACCGTAGTAGACAACCGAACCCGACGCAGCCAAAGAGCAAGAGAAGTATCGAACAGTTTAGAGCTAGACATTCAAGCACCGCCAAATGGTTATAGTGGCCGAACATGGCTTCCAGCGAAGGCTCTTTATATTTCAGAGTCGTGGGAGCCCGAAACCACAGAAATTTCGGTCGGCGATTCACTTACACGCTCAATAGAACTGACTTCTCTTGGCTTACTTGCATCGGCACTGCCCCCTATTTCGCAAACAGATGCCGCAAATTTCAAGGTCTACCCTGACCAACCGGAACTCAACTCAGCCCCACATAGCGAAGGCGTTCAATCTATGCGAGTTGAAACAGCCGCGTTTGTGGCCGTCACACCAGGAAAAGTCACACTGCCGGCTATCGCAGTTCCATGGTGGGATACGATCAATAATGTAGAGCGTGTTGCCGAGTTGCCCGCACGCACCGTCAATATTGTGCCCGCACCCGTATCCGCGATGGATGCAACGCGTGGGTCTAGCTCGTCACTTAATCAATCCTATCAAGCCCCCCCAGAGAATATTGCAGGGCAAGCTGAGAGCCCGAACGAAGGTGATAGTGGTAATAACCATGATGAGGCCGAAGCAAGCCAAAGTTACGACTCTGACGGCGTAGCTCAGTGGCCGTGGTTTGTTGTTGCATTGCTTGTCTTCGGTTGGGCAAGTCATGTGTATTGGCTCACTTCAAGACACCCCAGACAAGCAAGCAATGAAGCCCCACATAGTGAAGACCTTAAACACGCTTACAAACAGCTCTTAAGCGCGCTTGATAAGGGTTCACCCGACCTAAGCCGTTTAGCATGTGAGTGGCTCACACTAAAAACTAACCATCCGATCCGCTCGCGCCAAGAGGTCGCACAGCATGATACAGCGCTCGCAGGATTGCTGGCGACTTATGAGCAACTGATGTTTACTAAAGGCGCTGAAAGTACAGACACATCGAATACAGCCAAGCAGCTTTGCAATACCATCAAGCAACATATAAAAGACAGCAAGCCATTAGAGTCTGTAAACGAAAAACAGAGAGCTGACTTTAAGCCACTCTATCCCGCCTCTTAGGCGGGTTGGAACTGATTTTACTTCAGAAAACATAGCCAGAATGGCTTGTCGGAGAATGCACTATCGCTACACACTCATGCCATAAAGGCTGCGCAGCGTGCTGTATCGCACCGCATATCAGCAGCGCATTACCCAACATGCCACAAGGAAAGCCTGCGGGCGTTCCTTGCGTCAATCTAAACAGCAATAATCTTTGTACCGTTTACGATATTCGACCCAAGGTATGCAGAGATTTTATGCCCGACCCTGAGTGCTGTGGCAGCAGTTTTGAAGAAGCCATTGTATTACTCGGGCAACTAGAGCGCGCCACTCAATAATACACACAGCAACGTTCACTTAAGCGCAAACAGAACTAGATTGACATAAAAAAACCCAGCATCGCTGGGTTTTTATTTATCTTAGCACTTGCGTTTAAGTGTTTATCACACCTGCAATGCTTCCACTAGAACTGCCTTAATAACAAACCCTGCAGCGCCCATACCTAGCGCTGCAAAAAGGATTGTCGTTCCAAAGCGACCCGCTTCAGATCTTTTGGCTAAATCCCACACGATATACGCCATATATCCAATCAAGAACGTAATACCGATTGCTAAGCTCACTTCCTCAAACACTTCAATTGTCATAACTACTTACCACCATACATCTAAGACACATTAATTAATGGCGGCGATTCTAATTGATCTTAATCAAATTACTAGGCTTGAAAATAAATTTTTATTATGCTTAAACGCGCTAAGCGGATCGATACATAGAATTAAGCCTTCTAGGGCTTGCACCCAAAAAATACAGTAATCTAAGCTTCCACATCAGGCAGATTGTTTTAACAAAACCATGCTTTTTCCAACGTCGCGCAGACGTGATTGCACGTTTACTAGATGGCTCAGAATCCGAACCTAGATAAGGTTGAGATAAGCGCTTTAAGCGCTTTGACAGTTCAATATCTTCCATCAAGTCTTGATCAGGAAAGCCACCTATTGCCTCAAATGCATCACGTTTCACAAATTGGCACTGATCTCCCGTTGCGATACCAGACAAGCGGGACCTCGTATTAATCATAAACGCTAGAAATCTAAAACGCGGTTCAGAGGTATCGAAACCAAGTTTAAAGAAACCCCACGTATACTTACTTGCAGCAAAACCCTCAAACATAGGCTCTCCACAGCCCGTTATGAGTGTGTCTGCATGCAAGAACAATAGGACTTCACCTTCGGCGTGACGAGCGCCTAAGTTCATCTGCCCAGCCCTAGACGCCTTCGAGCTTTCAATACTGATAATTGGAAAGGACTGGAAGGCAGTCAATATAGAAAGCGTAGCGTCAGTGCTTCCGCCATCTACCACCACCACCTCATAATCAACATTGGCAAAAAACCGATGCAAACCCATAAGGGTCGCGTGTATGCTCGCCTCTTCGTTTAGGCACGGAACCACCACTGAAACTAGAGGTCTTGCTTGTTCACTCAAGAGCGCCCCCGCAACTGCTGCCTTGCCCTGCTGTGCAGCCATAACAATGGTCTTTCACATAAACAGGGTGTCCAGCTAGATCCGCGTCGACCAGTTCACTTAACAGTGTTCTAGTTTTGTCACTGGCGAGCACGTCATTCTTTGCCCCGGTAATAGGCCTTAACGGCATATCTAACATTTGGTGGAAATCGCAATCAAATACATAGCCTTCCCAATCGACACTGAGAATCGAACGGCACATCACATTCTGCAGATTCTTACTGTCGAAGTTAGCCTTGAGCAGATCTAGATACTCATCAAAGGTTCCTTTTGAGAGCAGCGTGCTACCGAAGCGCGCAATCGGCATATTGGTGATCGTAAATAAGTCATCAAAACTGATTCCGAAATGACGATCTAAGTGTTCTTTATAATCCTGCTTTAACTTATCTTGAGGTGGAGGAAGAAATGCACCATTGGGGTTGTACACCAAGCTTAGTTTAAGCTCAGGATTTCCTATGCCATAACCGAGTTCATTCAATAGCTTGAGCGCCTTGATGCTGCCATCAAACACGCCCTTACCCCGCTGTTTATCAACATTGTCTTCGGTATAACAAGGCAACGAGGCAACCACCTCTACTTTTTGCTCTGCCAGAAAGTCTGCTAGACCTTCCTGACCTGGCTCAAGCAAAACAGTCAGATTACAGCGATCCATCACATGCACGCCGCGAGCCCGGGCCTCCCTAATCAAGTACTTAAAATCAGGATTCAGCTCTGGTGCGCCGCCGGTTAGGTCTAAGGTTTTGATGCCTTTTTGGTCTATAAACTGTAAAACGGTATCAATCGTATCGCGGGTCATTAACTCTTTGCGCGTAGGGCCTGCATTGACGTGACAATGCGTGCAACTAAGATTACACAAATAGCCTAAATTAAGCTGAAGCGTATCAACATCGGCGCGTTTAATGGCTGGGAAATTGGTTTTTTCTAACTTAGGTTTTACATCTAACATAAGATTGCCATTTATTACCGAAGAGTCTGTATTAATTAAGTTTTTTGCTTGCGCTCATTTCAAGTCACTCTGGAATATAAGCTTTCAGCATTAGGTACCTACAATAGACTAAAAGCAGCCTACAAAGTTCAATCTTTATCAAACGTTTGTTTGCCTAAATTCAGAAGGCGTGCTGTCAAACCAGCGGCGAAAAACCCTAGAAAAGTTAGACGTATCGACGTACCCCAAACGCTCGGCAATCACCTCGATACTAAGAGATCGATCCGACAGATACCACACAGCAAGCTCTTTACGTACTTTATCCAACAGTTCTTGGTAGCTCGTTCGGTCTGCTTTTAGACGACGAATCAAGGTACGCACAGAGACATTAAACTTTTCTGCGGTCGTCTCTTGTGTCGGAAAGGCTGGCGCATTGCTAAATAAATACGCTTGCACCTGTCGGCTAATATTGCCCGTTTCATTAGTATCCAGCATTAATTGCTTACACTCGCGGATCGCATTGCGATACGCGAACTCATCAGCAGTCAAGCACGGTAAATTTAAGACTTCGGACGGAAACGTGACTTCAAAACATGGCGTATCAAAACTGAAGCCCACACCGGGAAAACGTTCCCGATAAAGCTCCCCTTGTCCGTCTCGCGAGAATGGAAAAGCAACCTTTAGCGCATGCCCTTTCTGCCCGGTGGTTTTTTCGAGCAAATCGACAAACGAACCCAACAGCATCACATCTACGAAACGCCGCAGATCTCCTAGATCAATCAAGCTAATAATTTGAAAGGTCGCATACTCTGTTTCTTCATTAAACTCCAACTGCAGTATTCTAAGTCTGGTTCCGAGCATCTGCTGAACCAAGCGAAAGGTGTCTCTCACGGAAGGCGCTGCAAGCGCTCCGTAGCCGAGAGGACCATGCGAAGACGCTTGAATCATCGACGATATTTCTAACTCTAGATTGCGACCTTGAGCCAAGTTCCGAGCGTTATTCGTAAGCCGACGAAACTGCGCGAAGCTAATAAAGTCCGGGTTTTCGATTAAGGTGTCCCAGCTCAAGCTATTGCCCGCGAACAAGTCCTTAAGCTCAACCCCTGTGCTACGCATATGAGCACAAAGTAAGCGAGCATAGGCAGGATGGATACTAGGAAGCAGATATCCGACGTTTTGTTCAGGACTTAAAGGCGTTGCATTCATAGCGCGTCACTTTTCTCAGTTGACCACAAAGTTCTTGCTCATTTCCAATGCTACGAAAGACTATCCGCAGACAAATCCGCTCGCGAGTTGGCACAATATGACGAATACCTGCCAATTTCAACGGTTATTTGTATGACATGACCATGGTTAAATTGAATTGTCGAATAATAATACGAAGCAACTCGGAGAATTTCTATGTCACAAGCAGGTACATTTATAGCCGATACGGGCGAAGTCTACGTCGATAAAAAGCGACACATGTGGTTGGTTTCCATGCTTATCCCGGCACTTGCAGTCGCCGGCCCCATGCTTTATTCCGAGACAGGCAATGAATGGTTTTTGTGGATGTTCATTATCGTCTGGTATGCATTGTTTCCTGTTGTAGATTATTTTATGGGTGAAGATACCAGCAACCCACCTGAAGCCGTTATCCCGATGCTTGAAGCTGACCCGTATTACCGCCGCATCACAATGCTACAAGTTCCAATCGTTATCGCTACGTTTATTTACTGTGGTTGGTTCGTGGCAAATACTGAACTGAGTGTGACCGGCTATATCGCTACCGCACTTATAGGTGGCTATATAGGCGGCTACGGCTTAAATATCGGGCATGAACTTGGACATAAGAAAAGCAAGGTTGATCAATGGCTAGCAAAGATTGTTCTAGCGCCTGCGGCCTATGGACACTTCTTCGTGGAGCACAATCGAGGGCACCACAAGATGGTTGCTACACCAGAAGATCCAGCCTCATCAAAAATGGGAGAAAACATCTATTCTTTTGCCATTCGAGAGCTTCCGAACGCCATTATACGTGCGGCACGCATTGAAAAAGAGCGCCTGCATAAAAAAGGAAAATCTGCCTGGTCGCTTGAAAATGAATTCCTTCAAACCATATTAATGACCTTAGGGTGTTATGCGGCAATGGGAATTTGGTTGGGCGCAACCGTCATACCATTTCTGTTCATTTGTGCATTTTGGTCAATGTGGCAGCTAACGTCGGCGAATTACATCGAACATTATGGTCTACTGCGAAAAAAACTCCCAAGCGGGCGATATGAAAGACCACAGCCTTACCATAGCTGGAACAGTAATCACTTGTTTTCAAACTGGGCTCTATTTCATTTGCAGCGTCACTCAGATCATCACGCGAATGCAACACGCGCTTACCAGTCTTTGCGCCACTTCGATAACCTTCCCTCGTTCCCGAATGGCTATTTCGGAATGTTTCCAGCGGCCTATATTCCATGGGTTTGGTTCAAAATTATGGACAAACGGCTCATTGATGTCACCGATGGCGACGTGAGCAGAATAAACATCTTACCCGAGAAGCGAGATGCGCTGATTAAGAAATATAATCTGGTAGACAAGTCCACGATCGAAGTTGCCGCGGCGGCGTAGCCGGGGTCTTACGGTTTAGGAAAATAAAAAGGGCGAATGTTCACGACATCCGCCCTTTTCTTGTTATAGATTACTTAATCTGTGTTTAGCTTGCCGTGTCTGCCTCTGTGTGCTCATCAAAGGTCACTCTAACCATCATTCTCTTCTCGAGTCGACGATCTAGCTGATGCAACTTTTCAATCATTGCCTCACTGATCTGAGCACCCTTTCTAAGCAAAAGCACATCGTTATCACTAAAAATGTCCTTCGCAACATGCATTCCCGACTTTAATGAGTGCACAGGGAGAATAATTTCAGTGTAGGTATTCGCATTGGTGTCCCTAGACAAACTCACTTTGTTGATTAAAGAAAGTACTTTCTCGTCATAGCGTTGCCTGTTTTCCAACATTGCAGCAACCGCCCTATCATGCGCAAGACCAAGGCCTGATCGCGATGCAAAGCGCATCTCACAATAATCCAAACAGGCATTGAACACTCTGTTAACCAAGTTTAGATCGGCTTTCTTTAAGTTTAAGGGATAGCCAGAACCATCGCATGCTTCTTTTTGCTTGAATAAAATGTCAGCACATTCCGCGTACGTAGGTACAGCAATGACCGTCACCGCACTTTGCGATGGATACCCCTCATAAATATGGCGCTCATCTTCATTTAAGTCTTCAAAGTCTTGATTTAAAAGCACATCAGGAACACTGATTTTGCCAACGCCGTGCAACTTTGAAGCCCGGGCGAGAGATTCGATATGCTCCTCAGACAACTCTACCGACTTCCCAACATTCAGAACCAATTCTTCAAGAATGTAGGCAAACTCACGCTGCCCGGTGAGCTTCATATCTAGAAGGTTCAAGAGCATTTCTTCTATTAGAGAATAACTATCACTCAATGCCTGTTCTTTTTGTTTCGAATGCTCTTCCACGTCGGCCAGCGCTTGCTTAACCTCACTATGCTCTGACTTGATATTGTCATTCATTCGTTTCAGCGAATGCAGCGCTTTGTTTTTGAGCCTATTGTTATGCCTTTCTTGCAAGGCAGACGTGACCAAGTCTGTGAATTGCTCGTTGTCCCAAGGTTTAGCAACAAAGCCAAAGATCCCGCCATCGTTGATCGCACGGATCGTCGAATCCATGTCTGAATGGCCGGTTAGCAGAATACGTTCTGTCGAAGGGCTAATTTCTCGAATCTTCGATAGCAACTCTGCGCCATCCATCTCAGGCATGCGCATGTCGCTGATAACTAAGTCAAACTTAACTTGGCGAGCCGTTTCAACAGCTCTAAGCGGCAAGTTCTCTGTGTGAACCTCAAAGCTATGGTTGCGGAACAGCCTCTTCAAGGAATTCAGCACGCTCTCTTCGTCATCTACGATTAGGATTTTCCGTTTCACTTCCGTGCTCACTGTTAGCTCACTCTCTGTTCAGTCTCAGTCAAAAAATGTGGACACCGCAATTTTGTCTATACTTGCTGTGCGCTACAGGCAATTGAAAGTTCAATATTAGCGTCTTTTGGTTGAATGTCATGTTTTGAGTGGCAATCTGTTTAAGGTTTTGGGGGCTTAATGGATCAACATAACACACAAGCAAATCTCGCTCTGGAAGAAAACATAGTCGAGTCTTTTCAATTCAAGCTCGTTATGTCCTGTGCTATCGGCAGCATACTTTCCGTCGCAGTGGGCTTTGCAATAGGAGGCGCTGAGTGGCTATACCCGGCCATCTTAACGAGCGTTCTGTTTATCGGCGTTGCAGCCTATACGAACAAACTGTTGCGCCAAGCTATTAACGACCGAATGAATAAACACGCAGAATTACACCGCGAGCAAGAACAGAAACTCGCGCAAGCGATCGAAGCAGCCGAACAACTGAAAGAGCGGTTGGAAAACAATAAACAAACACTGGTACACGCAGAAAAAATGGCGAGTCTGGGCCAATTGGCCGCCGGCGTTGCGCATGAAATAAACAATCCGGTTGGTTTCGTGATGAGCAACCTATGCACCTTCAAAGAGTATATCTTCTTTCTAGACAGGCTAAGCAAACAGCTATTGGAGCTGCTAGGTAGCCTGAACAAAGCAGAAAAGTCCAACCACGAAAAACTAATATTAGATATTGAAACCACACTTAAGATCGAAGACCTCGACTACATAATATCCGACTCCAACAGTCTTATTGAAGAATCTTTAAATGGCGGTGTACGCATCAAAGAAATAGTTAGTGGCTTGAAAGGCTATGCCCACACGAGCGACCAGACTGAAGACACCGATGTAAATGAGTTGATCGAGCAAACCCTGCACATCGTCTGGAACCAGATCAAATACAACTGCACACTGGAAAAGGACCTTACACCTATCCCCTCACTGAGACTTGCACCCGGCGCATTCAATCAAGTACTACTTAATTTATTGATGAACGCCTCACATGCCATGGAAGGAAGCGCAGGCACACTAACAGTGCGCAGCTTTATGAAAGAAGACGACGCTGTCATTGAGATTAGTGACACGGGCTGCGGCATTGCTGAAGAAAATCTCAAAAAAATATTCGACCCGTTTTTTACCACAAAAGCAGTCGGCGAAGGCACGGGGCTGGGAATGTCTATCTGCTATGATATTGTTACTGGTTATGGCGGAAAAATAGAGGTAGTAAGCGAGCTAGAGAAAGGCACAAAGTTTTCAATTTTCATGCCTACCAAACCAAGTAATGATGAAGAAGGTACCAACATCGATAGCAAACAGCTTAAGCAAGCATAGCTGTAAATTAGCAGCTAGGTACATGCTACAAAACTGTAATCCTAGTTAAGATGAAAAACCTTGGCTCGACTGCTAAGATGCAGCCTTTCCGCGACTGGCACAACTGGATCGCACGGCCCCTCCTAAGCTAACGCTCATATGCAAAATGGACACTTTAGCGAACGGCCATAAATCAGTATAATTTTCTTAACCGCCCTTAGCTCAGCTGGATAGAGCGCCCCCCTCCTAAGCTAACGGTCATGGAGTAAATGGACACTTTAGCGAACGGTCATAAATCAGTATAATTTCCTCAACCGCCCTTAGCTCAGCTGGATAGAGCGCTCCCCTCCTAAGGGAGAGGCCTCAGGTTCGAATCCTGAAGGGCGGACCAATTCCTATTTTATGACCCGCCCCTTAAAGCCTCATAATTCGTGATTTTCCACGCGGTGACCAAACGGTGACCATTTTGTGTCTA
>JAWUYI010000021.1:0-30997 GCA_034110885.1 Oleiphilaceae bacterium | reverse complement strand
GCACCCTAAGGTGGCTAAGTTCTGCCACGATAACGATTTGGCTTATCCCGCAATCAATTATGAAGACGGAGAGATTGTTGAACCTGCTGCTTGGTATGCGGGTGTGAGATCCGCTCTTGCTGAGGCTAGATAAAGCATGCTGAGGAAGTTGGTTAAGCTATCTGTTCCGATGGTTGTTGGGCAGCTCGCTTTTGCTTCAATGGGGTTCATCGATACCATTTTGATGGGTTCATTAGGCGTTAATGAGCTAGCTGGTGGTGGTCTTGGCTCGATGGTGTTTCAGTTTTTTCATGTGGTCGGCATTGGTGTTCTGATCGCAACATCTAACCTTATTGCATTCGCGAAAGGCTCTGGGGATGATACCGAAATTCACGCTTCGTTATTGTCTGGCGTAATTATGACGGTGTTACTGTCAATAGTGTTTGGTGCTGTGATTTGGTATGCACCCTCGATTCTTGTCATGATGGGTCAAGACCCCTTGGTGGTCGAAGTATCTGCACAGTATTTAAGTGTTATTGTTTGGGCATTATTGCCTGCCTTCCTTTTTATCCTGTTTCGAAGCTTAGCGCTTGGCATAGGCGACCCTTCGGCAGTCTTGCCGATTAGTATTCTTGCGGCTGTTTCCAATTATCCAATTAGTTATGTGCTGATGCATGGCATGTTTGGCTTGCCTGCCTTAGGTGTGCAAGGTGTGGCTTTGGGCACCTTGATTGTTGCTTGCATCATGTCGCTAGGTATAGCCTTTATGCTTTATCAAAAGGAGCATTTTAAACCCTTTAAATTATGGAAGAACTGGCAGCAGTTTTCGTTTCACAATACGAGAGAGACGGTTCGTTTGGGTGTGCCAATTGCTGTCGCACATGCGATGGAAATCGGTTTGTTTTCCGCCGCAGCTTTATTGATTGGTACTTTGGGGGCGCAGGCCTTAGCTGCGCATCAAGTGGTGTTGCAGTGCGTAACGATGTCTTTCATGCTGCCTTTGGGTCTCTCTCAAGCGGTGTCTGTCAAAGTCGGGAAGCATTACGGAGCTAAGCGTAAGGACGAAGTTAGGCAAACAATTTTTTATGGGATGATGCTAGCAAGTGCCACGTCGACAGTTGCTGGTTTGATTTTTTGGCTGTTTCCAGAAGCATTGGTCAACATATTTGTGTCTGAGGCCGATAAGTCCGATTTTGCTTCGGTTCTTGCATTAGCGAGCAGTTTGCTTTTTGTGGGCGCTTTATTCCAGTTAGTCGATGGCTGGCAGGTTGTTTTGATGGGTGTGCTGCGTGGCTTCAAACTCGGAGCTTCGCCAACTATCGTTGCCGTTGTCAGTTACTGGGGTGTGGGTTTTCCTTGTGCTTATTTTCTTATGGAAGGCTTTGGTGCGGTTGGTGTCTGGGCAGGCTTGGGTATAGGTTTGGCGTGCAGTGCGGTCTTGTTGTCGGGACTCTTGGTTAGGACTTTTAAACGCGCTTTCTAAGATTAGAGCATGAAAGTTTTTTTCAGTACGGTAGCTTATTCAATTTTCGCTTAGCGGCAAGAGTACTCAATACTCCATGGTGACCAGAGGTCTAAGCCCATTGAGGACGCATTATATAATAAGAGGTTATCTGCTAAGCCTGCAACGAAGTCTAAAAATGTCACTTCGGTCGTAATCTGATTCCATTCTAAGCCTGAGCATTCTAAGCCCGTTTGCAAGGGGTTGCTTAGCTCTGCGATAGAAAAAATAGCGTGGTGATACCAACGTCGATAGCGCACGGAACTTGCCGCGTCGTAACGCAAGCTAGGATCTTCATCGAAGACGCCCATAGTCCAGTCAAACCCCATATCCGGCACTGGGTCTGGAACAACGGGGCCATTTTCGAAGTGGATCGTAGAGCATCCCGCAAAGCTGAGAGCACTTGCAAGTACCGCGAGTTTGATGGTTTTTATGATCATTCTGTATCCGCCCTTTGGCACCAAACTTTGGCAGTTCGTGGCATGTAGATACCTAGTGTCAAAGCGGCATATAAAACATCAAGCGGTTCATAGCGCGTTTGCATTTGTACGACAGGTCGGCTGCCGCAAATTTTTTGTGTGTCGATGCGGTGTTCGCCCAAGGTCCCCCAAAGGAAAAAGTTCTTGGTTTGGTTGTAGTGCGGACGATATAAGAAGTTAGGGTCGCCTTTCTCGGTAACAGTGATCGTGGCGCATCCGCTCAGGCTAATTAGCAGAGAGAGCGCAAGTAGTTTGAGTTTTATGCTCATAGTTCCGTTACTTAGTATTCGTTATGTCCGGCGCGATCAAGAGCGGCAGCGCTTAGAGTGTTATGCCTTAAAGTATAATGCCTAACGACACTTAAGCTCGTGACTGATTAGGCATTTCATGACTATAAGCGGGCTTCCCAGCTTAATCTTTGTCTTTCATGTATTCCATCAACTGTTTCTTGAGCGTTTTTGGTATGGCCGTAATGGTTAGGGTATCCGTTTGCTCATCGAATAGTATGGTTTGTTGAAATAGATCGGATGAGAACGATAGGCTCAGGCCATTTCCTTTTCCTGATAACCTAACGAGGTGTTTAAGCTTTCTAGTATCTGGTCGCAAACTTTTGCTGTTTTCAATTTGTGCTTCTTGCTCGGCAAACTCTGCAAAGCGAGTAGGCTGGTTTTCGTCTAGGTAGCCAGATAGTTCGGTGATAGGGACAGCTTCTCCTAACTGTTGCTGTTCAACGCAAAAGTTGTAGGCTTTTTGTTTAATGTTTGCTGCATCTTTGGGTTCTGCATCGCGAGTGTATCCTGCTAGAACCTCCATAAGTGTTTCGGTTTCTTTCTTGGTGTCGACGATATTTTCAAAGCCAACGCTTTGTGCAAATGCCTCGCCAAGCTTAGCGAGAGTTCTTCCTTTTACTAAAGTCAGGTAAGGGGTGTCATTTGCGTCAGAGTTCCAGTCCTCTAGATCTATTCTCACAGCAAGCTCTAATTTTGAGGTGTTGAGATAATCTAAGGGTTCTAGCGTGTGCTGCGAGTCTAGCTTCATGCCGGAGCTGTTCTCTAAAAGGAAAATATAGCTCCGCGCGCCGTCTGCGCGATCTTCTTGGATGTGAACGATGTGTCTTTCGAAGGACTCGCTCGTTTTATCGATTAGCTCTTTCAATTGTTGCACGTACAGTGCGCTTAATTTCTCAAAGCCAATCTTTCCATTTTGTTGCTCCTTAAGCCAAGAAGAAAATGGGTGTTGCCCAATATCCTCAGAGAACTTTCCAAAGAACTTTCCGGCTCTGAACTGAAATAGCTTTTTGAGCTGAGAAAACAATGCCTCGTGGTCGGCTGTGACGCCTTTTACTTGGTTGCCTAGTTTCAACTCAGCTGGTTGGTCGTCTTGCCAGCGCGTTATGGTGTGAAAATTAAGATCTTGTATTGCCATAAGGAGAGTTCTGCTTAAATCGAGGTTCGTTGTGGCTCGTTCGTGAAGTTGTGGCTTGTCCAAAAACTAGAAACCCTCCTTGAGCAAAGTGTTTTAGGCTTTGATGAGGGAGGGTTTGTGTAAGACTATTGCTTAGCTAGGAAGCTGAGTCAATGCCTTTGCAATGTCTTGGTCTGTTTGTGCGCTTAAGCTTATGTCTGCAGGCGTTTGATCGCCCGCGGAAACGATTGCTATAACGCCAGCCTTCTTAACTGCGTTAGCGGCTTCTAGGTAGGCCTCTTTACTGGAAAAATCGGTTGCACTTAGAATTAAGCACGTCTTGCCCAAATCAAACAGTTTGCGCTCAACAGCTTGGGCCAGCACATCTGCGGTGTCGCCCAAGCAGCTTATAATGAGTGGCTCTTGGTCGTATCTGTTTGATCGATCCGTTGCGCTTACAGGCTCCCAGTTATCAACATTCTGACCTTCGGTTTTTGCGACAATCATGCCAGCGCCAATCGTGACATTTTTTAGTCGGTCAATAATGATGAATGAGCCAGTCGCTTTGTTCTCTTTGTAGGGATCAAAGGCGACTTCCTGATTTAGGTGCACTTCGCATAGGGCAATGCTGTTTAGTTCAAGTTGCTCAGCGGGGTTTTTCTCGAGCGTATTAACGTCTATAAGATTTTCGATTCGCTGAATAGAGCCTGAAGCAACTTTGGTTCCGAGCTTTATATCGAGTAGCTTTCCTGGCTTGGCGATGTCTTCACTCATCCAGACTATGTGCGCTTTAAAGTCCTGACCAACTGACGGTAGGCTGTTTGCTTTAACAAGCATATCTCCGCGGCTAACGTCTATCTCGTCGTTTAGAGTTAGTGTTATGGCTTGATCGGTAAATGCTTGATCAAGTTCTCCGTCGTAAGTGACGATGGATTTAACGGTACTTTGTTTGCCCGAAGGTAGGGCGATGACGCTTTCTCCGGGCTTAATGACTCCGGAAGCAATGGTGCCGCAGAATCCTCTAAAGTTGAGGTTGGGGCGGTTTACATATTGTACTGGAAGCCTGAAGTCCTCGAAATTTCTGTCCTCAGCAATCGCAACCGTCTCTAGGACTTCCATTAGAGGCTTGCCGGTGAACCAAGGTGTAAGTTCGCTATTGCTAACAACGTTCGTTCCTTTAAGGGCAGAAAGCGGGACAAACTGAATGTCTTGGATGTCTAGTTGAGAGGCAAACTTTAAATAGTCTTCCTTTATTTCGTTGAAACGCGCTTCGCTATACTCAGCAAGATCCATTTTATTGATTGCCACCACAACGTGCTTAATGCCAAGTAGCGAGGCGATAAAGCTATGGCGGCGTGTTTGAGTTAATACCCCATATCTCGCATCAATAAGAATGATGGCTAAGTCAGCCGTCGATGCGCCAGTTGCCATGTTGCGCGTGTACTGCTCGTGCCCAGGGGTGTCAGCAATAATGAACTTTCGCTTAGATGTGGAGAAATAACGATAGGCTACGTCGATCGTAATACCTTGTTCTCGCTCTGCTTGGAGGCCGTCGACAAGTAGTGCTAAATCGATTTCGCCGTCATTGGTGCCTGACTTTATGCTGTCTTTTCGGATCGCTTCAAGTTGATCTTCATAAATCATCTGCGAGTCGTGCAGTAGTCGCCCGATTAGAGTGCTTTTTCCATCGTCAACGCTGCCGCAAGTGAGTAAGCGCAAAAGCTCTTTTTGCTCGTGTTGCTTGAGGTACTCGTTAATATCTTCACTGATAAGTTCTGATTGGTGTGACATTTCCTAATCTCTATTGTGCGGAGCAATGCTCAGGGGCATCGCTCAAGCTATAAATCGTTTAAATTCTGAGCGCGTTATTGGTGGCGCTTAAAAGTAACCTTCGCGTTTTTTCTGCTCCATCGAGCCAGCTTGGTCGTGATCAATGACTCGGCCTTCACGCTCTGAGCTAGTGGTAAGTAACATCTCTTGTATGATGTCGGTCAAGTTGTCGGCTTCCGACTCAACAGCCCCAGTTAACGGATAGCAGCCTAGCGTTCTAAAGCGCACAGACTTCATCTCGGGCACTTCGCCTTCTTTCAGAGGCATCCGCTCATCGTCCACCATAATTAACACGCCGTCTCGCTCAACCACTGGGCGCTTCTTGGCAAAGTACAATGGAACAATCTCAATGCTTTCTAGGTGAATGTATTGCCAGATGTCTAGCTCCGTCCAATTTGAGAGCGGAAAAACACGGATGCTTTCGCCTTTGTTAACTTTTCCGTTGTAGATATTCCAAAGTTCAGGTCTTTGGTTCTTAGGGTCCCAGCGATGGCTATCATCTCGGAACGAATATACGCGTTCTTTCGCGCGTGACTTTTCTTCGTCCCGTCTGGCACCGCCGAATGCTGCATCGAACTTATACTTGTTCAGTGCTTGCTTTAGGCCTTGGGTTTTCATGATGTCTGTGTGCTTGGCGCTACCATGCGAGAAAGGGCCGACGCCTTGTTCAACACCTTCTTGGTTGATGTGTACGATCAGGTCGAAGCCATATTTCTTAACGGTGTCGTCGCGAAACTGAATCATCTCTTTGAACTTCCACGTAGTATCGATGTGCATCAGTGGAAAGGGTGGCTTGCCTGGCGCGAACGCTTTTCTTGCCAAGTGCAACATTACAGCGGAATCTTTACCCACTGAATAGAGCATAACCGGGTTGTCGAATTCTGCGGCAACCTCTCGGATAATATGTATGCTTTCAGCTTCAAGCTGCTTCAGGTGTGTCAAATTGTATTCAGACATGATTTGGCAAAACTCGCTCAAAATTAATTAAAATAAGTGCATTGGCTCGCTGAGGCCTAACGTCCTCAAAGGTGGCTTACTATAACAGATAAGCTCATATACAAAAAAGTGCTGAAGGGTCTGCTGCTTCGTTTGTTTTGGAATAAGCTTATAAAAAATATGCGGGTTATAACGAAATGCTGCGTTAATGTTTTATCAGTTGTGGGTTTGCGTCGCGCAAGTCGCTATACTGTGTGCAATTAATACTCCTGTTATCCTCAGGATGCTTTGAATATTTCAGATTAGGGTTGAAAGAGAACAGAATGGACGTAAAGGCTTATATGGTCGATGTTGGCCAGGCAGCGCGAAAAGCTTCTGCCGAGATGGCTGCGGTAAGTACCAAACAAAAAAACGATGCCTTATTAGCGATCGCTGATATTTTAGATCAGAGCCGTGTTGATTTGGGTGTTGAGAATGACAAAGATCTGGCTCGTGGGCGAGACAATGGCCTAGATTCAGCGATGCTGGATCGTTTGGAATTAACGCCGGCGCGAATTGATGCGATGATCGAAGGTTTGCATCAAGTGGCAAGCCTGCCAGACCCTATTGGTGCGATTAACGACTTAAAGTATATGCCGTCTGGTATTCAGGTTGGCAAGATGCGGGTGCCGCTTGGTGTTATAGGGATTATTTATGAGTCTCGCCCAAACGTAACGGTCGAAGCGGCTAGTTTATGTATTAAGTCGGGTAATGCGACGATTCTTCGTGGCGGTTCAGAGGCGATTCATTCAAACAAGGCCATTGCCTTGTGTATCAGTGCCGGTCTAGAAAAGGTTGGTTTATCTCAGCAGGCAGTGCAGGTCGTGGAAACTACCGATCGCGACGCTGTTGGCATGCTGATAACCATGCCGGAATACGTTGACGTAGTCGTTCCTCGCGGCGGTAAGGGCTTGATTGAGAGAGTTAGTCGAGACGCAAAGGTTACTGTGATCAAACATTTAGATGGTATCTGTCATGTGTTCATTGATGCAGATGCAGATGCAGAAAAAGCCTTGGCTATTGCCTTGAATGCAAAGACTCATCGCTATGGTACTTGCAATACGATGGAGACGCTCTTGGTTCATGCCTCGCGAGCGGATGAAATACTTCCTGCGTATTCTAACTTACTGCAAGAAAAAGGCGTCGAGATTCGAGGTTGTGATCGTGTGAGGGCTATTTTGCCGAACGCGATTGAGGCTAACGAGGTTGATTGGGAGACTGAATATTTGGCACCAATCCTATCTATTAAGATTGTTGACTCTTTAGATGAGGCAATTGGGCACATAAACCGCTATGGTTCGCACCACACCGATTCTATCGTCACCGAAAACTATACGACGGGGCGCCAATTTTTAACGCGCGTCGACTCTAGCTCTGTCATGATTAATGCGTCAACGCGGTTTGCGGATGGCTTTGAGTATGGCTTAGGGGCAGAAATAGGTATTTCTACAGATAAAATTCATGCGCGCGGCCCTGTCGGCTTGGAAGGGCTAACCTCAGAAAAATACGTAGTGTTGGGCGATGGGCATATCCGTCAGTAAGTGCTTTCGAGTTGTGCACTGTGTAATCGTGCTCTGTATAAAGGGAGCGGCCTAAATAATGTATCTGTTTATGGGTGGCAGTTTTGACCCCGTTCATATAGGTCACCTGCGAATCGCAACCGAGCTAGCAGAATATTTTGAGGAGCCGCTGCATTTGCTACCTTGCAAGGAACCTGTGCATAAAAAAGCTTCTCGGGCTTCATCTGAACAGCGCTTTGATATGTTGAGCGCGGCTGTTGTTGCAGACAAGCTCTTGTTTGTGGATGAACGTGAGCTGCGTCGCACTAGTGAGAGTTACACGATAGATACCTTGCTGGAGTTGCGGCAGAATGTCGAAGGCCCGTTAGTGATGGCTGTGGGTAGTGATTCGGCGCTGGCGCTCGCTTCGTGGCGGCAGGCTAGTGAATTTTCAAAGCATTGCCACTTGGTGGTGCTAAAGAGGCCGGGTAGCAGTCATGCATTGCTTTCTTCGGTGTTAGAAGGGTTGGATTTTCGTTTGGTTAAAACGAAAGATGCCTTATGTTCGGTCGAGGCTGGAATGGCAGTCGAGTTGGAGGTTTCGCAACTAGATATATCTAGTTCAAACCTGCGAGAAAGAGTACGGCAACAAAAAAGCATCCGCTATTTGGTTACGGATGCGGTAGAGAGCTATATCTGTGATAATAGCTTATACAACGCTTAGCGATTTTTAGAGGAATGTTTCAAAGCGCATGCAAGCAAATGAATTAAAGAAAGTCGTCATAGACGCGTTAGAAAATTTGAAGGCAGATAATATCTGCGTACTAGATGTAAAAGATAGAACCAGTGTAACGGATTACATGGTGATTGCTTCGGGGACATCTTCCCGGCACGTAAAATCACTTGCTGACAATGTCTTAATCGACGTGAAAGAAAAAGGTGGTCGGTCTGTCGGAATTGAGGGTGGTGCTGCATCAGACTGGATCTTGGTCGATTTAGGTGAGGTTGTTGTTCATGTCATGATGCCAGCAGCAAGATCCTTTTACGACTTGGAGCGCTTCTGGCAAGAAGAAGCTGCTGAGCCTACTTTTGGTATTGATACAACGAAGTAGCTCCGTCGATGAAAATTAAGGTAATCGCTGTCGGAACGAAGATGCCAAAGTGGGTCAACGAAGGTGTCGGCGAGTTTACTAAAAGGCTACCAAGGGATATTAATCTCGAGTTTATCGAGGTTGCGCTTGGGAACAGATCAAAGAATGCTGATTTAGCTAGGGCGATTAAATCCGAAAGTGACGCTGTGCTGGCTTCTGTCGATCCGAAGGACTGGGTGATTGCTCTTGAAGTCAAAGGCAAAAACTGGACGACAGAGCGCTTGGCTCAGGAACTGGCGCACTGGCAAATGGACGGTCTTAATGTCGTTTTGTTGATAGGTGGTCCTGATGGCTTGAGCGCTGAGTGCAGGGCGCGATCCAATCAAATGTGGTCTTTGTCTGCATTGACCCTTCCTCATCCGATTGTTCGTGTTGTTTTGGCAGAGCAGATTTATCGAGCTTGGTCTATTAATCAGAATCACCCTTACCACAGGGCTTAGTTAACTAACTATAAGAATTATAGAGGCTATAGTCGCCCCGTGCGTCACTCCCAACCGTTAAAAGACCCTAATCGCGAAAAGCGCATTTATGCGTTTCGGACGGTTATCGCCCTTCTCGTTGTGGCCATTATGCTGGCTGCGTTGATCGTCCGGATGTATGACCTTCAAGTAGAAAATCATGAACACTTCCAAACGTTGTCAGACAAGAATCGTATGCAATTGCGCTCGGTGTCTCCGACTAGAGGGTTAATATACGACCGCAATGGCGTTTTATTGGCAGATAATCAGCCTATTTTTAGTCTTGTGGTTGTGCCTGAACAAGTTGAAAGCCTTGAGCAGATGTACCTTCAGGTTGCGGCGATTGTTTCCTTAAGTGCTGATGAAATTACTAGCTTTAAACGACGGCTCAAGCGCAGTCGTAGGCCCTATCAGTCGGTGGTTCTTAAAAGCAATCTAGACGAAACAGAGATTGCGCGAGTAGAAGTCCGGCGGCATGAGCTTGAGGGTGTTGAGGTCCAAGCAGAGCTTGCACGTTACTACCCCTTAGCTGAAGCGACATCCCATTCTTTGGGTTACGTCGGCAGAATCAATGAAAAAGAATTAAAAAGCTTAGATGTGAAAAATTACTCCGCAACGCGCTATGTAGGCAAGCTAGGTGTTGAGAAATTTTATGAATCTGAACTGCATGGCACGGTCGGTTTTCAAACGGTAGAGGCTAATGCAAGCAACCGAGTTTTAAGGGTGTTAGAAAGTGTTGCGCCGGAGCCTGGTAAGAACCTTTACTTGCACCTTGATGCACGTTTGCAGCTAAGAATAATGGATATGCTGAAGGGCAAGCGTGCGGCAGTCGTTGCGATTGAGCCTTCTTCGGGTGGGGTTTTGGCGCTAGTTAGCACGCCTAGTTATGATCCTAACCTCTTTGTGACAGGTATCGATCACGCAAGCTATTCGGCTCTCAGAGATTCCTTGGATATCCCTTTGTTTAATCGTGCGCTAAGAGGGCAGTATCCACCAGGCTCAACGATTAAACCCATTGTTGGCTTAGGTGGGCTTGATGTGGGTGCCACTACAAAAGAATACAGCATTATGGATTATGGACGCTATCAGCTAAAGAACGATAAGCGTATTTACCGTGACTGGAAGCGACAGGGGCACGGTAGAATGGATTTATTTGGCGCCATCGAGGAGTCATGCGACGTTTACTTTTATGAGTTGGCCTTCAATATGGGTGTTGATGAGATGTCGCGTTATCTCGGTTTCTTTGGCTTTGGCAGCAATCAATCTCTAGATATATCGGAGGCTCGCTCTGGCATATTGCCTGATAGAGATTGGAAGCGGGCAATCAGAGGCTTACCTTGGTTTCCTGGTGACTCCTTGAATATGGGGATAGGGCAGGGGTTTATGTTGTCTACACCCTTGCAGTTGGCAACTGCTACGGCCGTCTTGGCTAATCGCGGAAAGTGGGTTGCGCCCCGTCTCTTGAGAGAAACAGGAGATGGCTCAATTGTCCTGAGCCAGCGTCCGGATACAGGATCGGATGTTGAGCTCAATAAGCCTGAGAACTGGGAATATATCGTCGACACAATGGAGGCGGTTATGCACAGTAAGAAAGGTACTGCTAGGGGGAGTGGCCGAAAAGCGGCTTATCGTATTGCCGGTAAGACGGGCACCGCTCAGGTTGTAGGTATTGCGCAAGGTGAGAAATATGATGCAGAGGCACTTGCGGAGCGCCATCGGGATCATGCTTTGTACATTGGGTTTGCGCCCGCAGATGACCCGAAAATCGCCGTGGCGGTGATCGTTGAGAATGGCGGTGGCGGAAGTAGTACTGCTGCGCCTATTGGTAGGGCCGTCTTTGATGAATGGCTGGTTAATCTGCCCTTGGAAGAAGGGGGAGTGTTAGATGAGTCGTGATTTTCAGCGTCACATGCCAGGCATGGAAAGGCATTTGGGGCGGCGAGCATCTATTTTTTATCGCCTGCACCTCGATCCAGTTATGCTTGGTCTGCTTATAATATTGTGTTTTGTCGGTTTGTTTATTCTTTATAGTGCAAGTGGCCAGAGTTGGGAGCATGTTGAGAAGCAAGCTATTCGGTTTGCACTAGCTTTTACTGTCATGTTTGTTTTTGCTCAGTTTGATCCGGTCTTTTTTAAGCGATGGTCTCCATTTTTATTTGTGATGGGGGTTGCAGCACTTGCGGGGGTTATGTTTTTTGGCACGGGTGCCAAGGGCGCGCAGCGTTGGTTGCAAATTCCCGGTCTTCCCAGATTTCAGCCTTCTGAGTTTATGAAACTCGTCGTGCCGATGATGGTCGCTTGGTATTTGTCAAAGCGATACCTTCCGCCGAGTCTAAAAAGTGTTGCTGGTGCATTGGTTCTAATTATGATTCCAGTGTTTATGATTGTTAAGCAGCCTGATCTAGGTACGTCTATTTTGATCGCTGCGGCAGGTTTATTTGTTCTCCTATTTGCAGGAATTTCCTGGAAAATAGTTGGGGCGTTCGTGGCTACATTGGCAGCATTTGCACCCATTATGTGGACCTTTGTGATGCGAGATTATCAGAAGCAGCGCGTGCTAACGTTTTTGGATCCTGAAAGTGACCCTTTAGGTTCCGGATGGAATATTATTCAATCCAAAACGGCTATCGGTTCTGGTGGTTGGTGGGGTAAGGGTTGGCTAGAAGGAACGCAGTCGCAGTTGAATTTCCTGCCAGAGAGTCATACTGACTTTATTATTGCAGTGTGTGCTGAGGAATTCGGGTTTGTTGGTGTTCTAGGTTTGTTATTTCTATATTTGTTGATTGTTTTACGTGGGCTGCATATTGCGGTGAAGGCGCAAGACTCTTATTCGCGCTTGCTTGCCGGCAGTCTTATTCTTACTTTCTTCGTCTACGTTTTCGTTAATATTGGAATGGTAAGTGGTTTGCTGCCAGTTGTCGGTGTTCCGCTGCCTTTGGTGAGTTATGGTGGTACCTCCGTGGTAACTTTAATGTCGGCTTTCGGGGTTATGATGTCTATACATACGCATAGAACCATGATCTCACGGTAAGCGCGAAATCTGTGTCTGTTTGCCCTACCAAAACTTAATTAATAATTGGGTGTTTGCCATAGCCATGCAAATGGCCAAGCAACTACACTAGAGCCTGTTTAACACATTGTTTTGAGTCACGCAGTGCTGGAGTGCTATGAAGCCTTTACTTCCATTTCTTTGTCTTTTGATGTTTTCGGGCTTATCTCAAGCTGATTACATTGATCATCCTAAATCCGAAGCCTTTATCGACAAAATGGTGCGTGAGCATCAGTTTGAACGCGAAACTATCGTGGCCGTCTTGCAGCAAGCGGAACAAAAAGAATCAATACTAAAAGCCATTGCCAAGCCCGCCGAAAAACGTCTTGACTGGGCAAAGTATTCAGATATTTTTCTAACAGAAAAGCGTATCAAGAATGGTAAAGTTTTTCTGGAGGAGTATGCCGACGTCTTCGCCCGAGCAGAGGCTCAGTTTGGTGTTCCGCGAGAAATAATTGCTGCGATCATCGGTGTAGAAACTCGCTACGGGAAGAACAAGGGCAGTTATCGTGTCGTCGACGCCTTGGCCACATTAGGGTTTGATTACCCTCCTAGAGCGAAGTTCTTTCTAAGCGAGTTAGAGCAAATGTTTTTGTTAGCTCGTGAACAGGGTTTTGAACCATTAGATTTGGTCGGCTCGTACGCTGGCGCCATGGGCTATGGGCAGTTTATATCGAGCAGCTATCGTCATTATGCTGTCGACTTCGATGGTGATGGCGTGGCAGATATTTTAAGTAACCCTGTCGATGCAATCGGGAGTGTCGCTAACTATTTTAAACAGCACAAGTGGCGCTCGGGTCAAGCGGTTGCGCGTCGTGCAGAGTTTAAGGGTGAGCAATATACATCATTGGTTAATGACAAGCTTAAGCCAAGCAGCACCTTGGGAGAGTTGAAGTCTGAAGGCCTGCAGGGTTTTGCTGATTTACCTGACGACTATTCGGCTAAAATTCAGTTATTGCAAGGAAAGGCAGGTAAAGAAGAATGGGTGACCTTGCATAATTTTTACGTGATTACGCGCTATAACCATAGTCATTTGTATGCGATGGCTGTTTATCAGTTAGCCCAGGAGTTTGGGTTAGATTGATGCTTCGTTTATTCGTTTTTGGGATTGCGCTAGTCTTAGTTGTTGGTTGTAGTAGTAAGCCTTCGCGCTACAAAATGGATCAAGACAAAGCGCCTGTTGGTGTTTTTGATGCGTCAACGATTCCTGATGTTGTTCCTAAGTGGGAAGCATTAAGCCGGCAAGGTAATGCTTCTTCTTATAACGTTCGAGGTAAAACGTATCATGTTCTGCCGAGCGCTAAGGGCTATTTAGAGGAGGGTATCTCTTCTTGGTATGGTCTAAAGTTTCATGGTGAGCTAACGTCAAATGGCGAGAGCTATAATATGTATAGCTTTTCGGCTGCGCATAAGACGCTTCCGTTGCCTAGTTATGTGAAGGTTACGAATCTCGACAATGGCAAAGAGCTTGTGGTTAGAGTGAATGACCGTGGGCCCTTTCATGAGGATAGAATAATAGATCTATCCTACGCTGCAGCTATAAGGCTAGGATTTCAGGGCAAAGGGACGGCGCGCGTTAAGCTAGAGGCCTTAAAACTTCCTGCGCCGGAGGTAAAACAAATGGCCTCTAAGGTTGGCTCGGGTCCCTATAAAAAAGCGCCTACGGAGGATCGTCTAGCACCTTTTGTTCAAGTGGCTGCGTTTTCGAATAAGGATTTTGCGGAAGCTGTGCGCTCTAGAATAGAAGAATCGCTCGGTGCCTCTTCTGTCTTTGTTGCGCAAGCAGAAAATACAACTAAGCCTCTCTATAGGGTTAGAATTGGGCCTTTTGATAGTGAGAAAAATGCGCAGAAAATGGTTGAAAGACTCAAGCAAGAGAAAATAGGTTCTCCTCAGGTCATTACACGATCTATAAAGGCTGCAGGGCAGTAAGTTTTGCTCACAAAGGCCGCCCTTATTTTACTTATCAGCAAGGATGAAGCGCTTCTAAAATTCGGTTAAACTGTCTTCATTATTTGTGCGTATTTAAACTATGTCGTTTATGCTTCAAACGCCACAAAACATAAATTCAACTTCATAACTAATCAGGAACTTGCATGTTAAATGCTTTTGCTTCTCGAACCCTTTCTATTCTCTTCAGTGTCATTCTGCTTTGTTTGAGTGTTACTGCAACGGCCAAGCCCGCACTAATACCAGCGCCGCCCCAAGTAGGCGCAAGTTCCTACATACTAATGGATGCAACGAGCGGTGAAATCATTATTGAAAGCAATAGTTATGAGCAGTTGCCTCCTGCAAGCCTAACAAAAATGATGACAGCCTATATTGTTGAGCGTGCCATTGCGCAAGGGGATATTACTCTGCATGACGAAGTTCCGATCAGTGTGAAGGCCTGGCGCACGGGTGGTTCCAAGATGTTTATCAAAGAGGGAACTAAGGTCAAGCTTGAGGATCTACTTAAGGGTGTGATTATTCAATCAGGCAATGATGCGAGTATCGCCCTTGCGGAATATGTTGCGGGTGGTGAGGAAGCGTTTGCCGATATCATGAATCAGCAGGCGGTTGAAATAGGTATGACTAGCTCTATGTACCATAACGCAACCGGTCTTCCGGCCGAAGGTCATGTTTCTACGGCTCATGATCTCGCAATTTTGGCTCGAGCAATCATTCAAGATTATCCAGAGCAATATGCTTTATATGCTGAAAAATACTTTACGTACAACAATATTCGCCAACCTAACCGCAATCGATTGCTTTGGCGTGATAAGTCGGTAGATGGTTTGAAAACTGGCCATACTGAAGAAGCTGGATATTGTCTCGTAGCGTCAGCTGTGCGCAACGACATGCGGCTTATTAGTGTCGTAATGGGCACTTCCAGTGAGGATGCGCGAGCAAAGGAAACCCAGAAGCTATTGAATTATGGCTTTCGCTACTATGAAACAGAAACGCTTTATTCAGCAGCCGATTCGCTTGCGCAAAGCCGAGTGTGGGGTGGCGCTGTCGAGGAATTTAATCTTGGTTTAGCAAACGATGTGATCGTTACTATTCCGCGCGGCCACAAGTCAAACTTAGATGCGAAAATTGAGATTGAACCGACGATTAAGGCCCCCGTAGCTGTAGGCGACGCGTTTGGCCGTTTGGTGGTTAAATTGGATGGCGAGATCATTGTTGATGAAAAGTTAGTTGCACTAGCAGATGTTCCTGAAGGCGGGTTCTTTAAACGTCTATGGGACTTGATCAAACTTTTCTTTATTGGCTTGTTTAGCTAGAAGTAGGCTCTATGCAGATTCCAGAATTAGAATTTCCGTGCCCGTATCCAATTAAGGTTATCGGTGACAACGAGCCAGATTTTGCGGCGGCTATGGGTGAGATCGTAAGAAAGCACGCAGAAGATTTTGACCCAAGTACAATTGAAGTTAATGCTAGCAGAAATGGTAACTTCGTTTCGTTACGCATCAACTTTAATGCGACGGGGCGTGAGCAGCTAGATGCGCTGCATCAAGCTTTGAGCGCAAGTGGTCGTGTGAAAATGGTTATTTAGTCGAATCGTCAATCAAGGAGAGGGCATGTCGAAACCAGATATTATGCCGGCAAAAGGTCGAACATTAACTGTTCGAATGTTGGATGGCTTATGTGAATATGTTCCGGTTTGGGAGGCTATGAAGGCCTTTACCGAAAACAGAGCTACTGACGACCGTGATGAGATCTGGCTGCTTCAGCATATGCCTGTATTTACCCAAGGCCAAGCTGGAAAAGCGGAGCATTTGGTTAATCCTGGTGATATACCCGTTGTGCAGGTTGACCGAGGCGGTCAGGTGACGTATCACGGACCGGGACAGTTAGTTGCTTATCTCATGATTGACATAGACCGGCTAGGTATTGGTGCTCGACAGTTAGTCACTGCGATAGAGGACGCCATTATTCGTACCTTGAAAGCTTATGGGGTTGAATCTGTGGCTAAACAAGATGCCCCCGGCGTTTATGTGGATAACAAAAAGATTGCTTCAATTGGCCTTCGTATCAGAAAAGGTAAGTCTTTTCATGGGCTAAGTTTGAACGTCGACATGGACTTAGAGCCGTTCTTGCGAATTAACCCTTGTGGATACCAAGGGCTTGAAATGACCCAATTAGCTGAATTGCCAAACGCAGAACCCTTAGAGCAAGTAGCAGGACGTATCGTAAAAGCGGTACAAGAAAGCTTTGGCTATGACGAAATATTGATGGAGTATACAGAAAGTTTATGAGCGAAGATGCCTCAGATACTAAAGCAAAAACGAGTACCATTAGAAAGGTCATCCAGGGAGAGAAACTGCGTGGAGCCGATAAGGTAGCGCGAATCCCTATAAAGGTAATTCCGACGGATAAAATGCCGCGTAAACCTGACTGGATTCGAGTCCGCGTTCCTGCATCTCCTAGAATTAGTGAGATAAAACAAAAACTGCGCAAGCATGGATTACATACAGTCTGTGAGGAAGCTTCTTGCCCCAACTTAGGTGAGTGTTTTGGTGGCGGAACAGCAACGTTCATGATTATGGGCGACATTTGTACGCGACGCTGCCCGTTCTGTGATGTTGCTCATGGGCGTCCAAAACCTCTGAACCAAGATGAGCCACGAGAGCTCGCAGAGGCTATTGCAGACATGAACTTAAATTATGTTGTGATAACTTCTGTCGACCGTGACGACCTCCGGGACGGCGGAGCCAAGCACTTTGCGGACTGTATTTCTGAAACACGAGCGCGTAGCGACAAGATACAGATTGAAGTTTTGGTCCCAGATTTTCGTGGTCGTATGGACGTAGCTTTAGATATATTAAAAGATACGCCGCCAGACGTATTTAATCATAACTTGGAAACGGTACCGTCTTTATATAAAAAAGTTCGGCCGGGCTCTGATTACCAGTGGTCGCTAGATTTATTGAAGCGTTATAAGGCTCTTTCTCCGAACGTTCTGACCAAGTCAGGCTTAATGCTAGGTATTGGTGAGACTATAGAAGAAGTGGAGCAGGTTATGGCAGATTTGCGTGCGCATGATGTCGATATGTTGACCTTGGGTCAGTACTTACAGCCGAGCAGGGAGCATTTAGCGTTAGAGCGCTTCGTGACGCCAGATGAATTTAAAGCGCTCGCAGTCAAAGGTAAAGCGATGGGATTTAAGCATGTAGCGAGTGGGCCGCTTGTTCGCTCTTCTTATCATGCTGATAAACAGGCAAAGGGCGAGCTTGTTGTTTAGTTCGTTTTTTTTGCAGTGGGCGTGCTGGTCCGATCAAGTTGGCTCGGTGCATCAAATAGTTGAGAGTCGGCTCGCATGAAATTATCTAAAATTAAAACGGGTAGTTTTGAGCGGCGTTTGAGCTTGACGAAGGCTGGACTTGTGGCGGGCACGCGCATGGCGGGGCAGTACACTGCCACACTGTTTTCTAGTAAAGAGGTAAAAGCGGATGCTCGTAAGAAGGCGCTTTCACGTGAGGCGCGTTATCTAGCTGACGAGCTGGGCAAGTTAAAGGGCAGTGTCGTAAAGATAGGCCAGATTATGGCGCTTTACGGAGAGCACTTTTTGCCCGTTGAAGTGACCGAAGCGCTCCATACGCTTGAGGAGAAAACGCAAGCTCTAGACTGGTCGATTATTCGTGGGGTTTTGTTTGAAAATTTAGGCTCTGCTGTCATGGCCGAGTTAGAAATTGAAGAGGATCCAATTGGAACCGCATCACTAGGGCAGGTGCATCGCGCGACAGTTAAGGAGACCGGTCAGCAGATTTGTTTGAAAGTTCAGTATCCCGGTGTGGCAGAGGCAATTGATGCTGACTTGGATGCTGTAGCGCAAATTCTTCGTCTCGCAAATTTCGCAACTAAGGGACCTGCATTTGACGATTGGCTTACCGAGGTGCGTTTGATGATGCATCAAGAGGTTAATTACCTTATGGAGGCGGAGATAACCGATCGTTTCCATGACTTGTTAAAAGACGATGATCGCTACATTGTGCCCCAAGTGTTTCCTCACTATTCCAATAGAACAATTCTAGCAACCAGTTACGAGCCGGGGTTTCACGTGAGCAGTGATGACGTTGCTGCATTGCCTCAGTCGATTCGTGATGAGCTTGGTCTTAGTTTTCTAGATCTGTTTCTGCGCGAATTATTCGATTGGCACGAAATGCAAACCGACCCCAATTTCGGTAATTATCGCGTCAGAGTCGAAGGTTCAAAGGCAAAACTAGTTTTGCTAGATTTCGGGGCAGTTCAAGCATATTCCTCTTCTTTCATAAATCCTGTGTGCTTAATGATCCAGTCTGCTTATCAGCAGGATTTGAAAGGAGTGATAGAGGGAGGGATTGCGCTAGATTTTATGAAGCGTGATTGGCCAACTGAAGTGCTTGAGCAGTTTGGAGAGGTTTGTATGGCAGTGCTTGAGCCCCTAGTTCCTCGAAATTGTGCGCCCGAGAGTCGCGACGATTGGTATGATGAGGACGGTAAGTACTTATGGTATGAGAGCGATCTGCCAACACGAATTGCTAAACGCGCAGCGCGCTCAGCTTTGAGTCGTTACTTCAAAATTCCACCCAAAGAGTTTGTCTTTCTGAACCGTAAGTTGGTGGGTGTTTATACGTTTATCTCAGTTTTGCATGCTCGGTTTAACGGAGAGGCAGTTCTAAAGGGATATATTGAACGCTTTACGGCTTGAAACTTCGCATTGCGCACTTAAATGGATTAAAATGCCGGCCTTAATTTTTCTGAGTATCCCTGAGTGAGCAGTCTAAAAAATATTCGCAACTTTTCTATTATTGCCCATATTGATCACGGTAAGTCGACGTTGGCCGATCGTTTTATTCAAGATTGTGGCGGTTTAAGCGAGCGTGAGATGGGTGCGCAGGTTCTTGATTCAATGGATATTGAAAGAGAACGCGGCATTACCATTAAGGCGCAGAGTGTAACCTTGCATTATAAGTCTGATGATGGCGAAACCTACCAGCTCAATTTTATCGACACTCCAGGGCACGTTGACTTTTCTTATGAGGTTTCTCGCTCACTCGCGGCCTGTGAAGGGGCCTTACTAGTCGTCGACGCTGGACAAGGCGTTGAAGCGCAGTCAGTTGCTAATTGTTATACCGCTATCGAGCAAGGCCTCGAGGTACTGCCAATTTTGAACAAAATGGATTTACCGCAAGCCGATCCAGATAAAGTTAAGCAAGAGATCGAAGACATTATTGGTATTGATGCGACTAATGCAGTGCCTTGTAGTGCCAAAAGCGGCATGGGTGTTAAAGACGTTTTAGAAGAGTTGATTCGGGTGATCCCACCGCCGGAGGGCGATGTGGATGCGCCCCTGCAGGCATTGATCATTGACTCGTGGTTCGATAATTATTTGGGCGTAGTCTCTTTAGTACGTGTTGTTCAGGGCACGATGCGCAAAGGCGATAAAGTATTCATTAAGTCGACTGGGAAGATTGAACAGATTGATGGAATCGGTGTGTTCACACCTAAGCGGCTAGAAACCGGCATTCTTCATGCGGGTGAAGTTGGTTTTGTGGTAGCGGGTATCAAAGACATTCACGGCGCACCGGTTGGAGATACCATCACCGGAGCTAAAACTCCAGATGTAGCCCAATTACCTGGTTTTAAGCGTGTTAAGCCTCAAGTATATGCAGCTTTGTTCCCTGTAAGCTCTGATGACTATGAAACATTCCGTGAAGCGCTTGATAAGTTGACGCTAAACGACGCCTCGCTTTATTTTGAACCAGAAAGTTCCGATGCTCTGGGTTTTGGGTTCCGTTGTGGTTTTCTCGGCATGCTCCATATGGAGATTATTCAAGAGCGTCTAGAACGCGAATACGATCTTGACTTAATCACGACTGCGCCTACCGTAGCGTATGAAATAAAAATGCGTAATGGCGATATTAAGATCGTAGATAATCCATCTCATTTGCCTGACTTAGGTACGATCGACGAGATGCGAGAGCCTATCGTAGAAGCTAACATTCTTGTGCCGCAGATGTACTTAGGGAATGTGATTAGCCTATGTGTAGAAAAGCGTGGAATTCAAAGAGATATGCAGTTTGTCGGCGGACAGGTAGCGCTTAAGTATGACTTGCCAATGGGTGAGGTTGTTCTTGATTTCTTTGACCGTATCAAATCGGTGAGTCGTGGCTTTGCCTCGTTGGATTATCAATTTGTTCGGTTTGAACCGGCAAGTTTGGTGCGTTTAGATGTGTTGATTAATGGTGACAAGGTAGATGCTTTGGCCTTGATTATACATCGCGACAATGCGCAGTCTAAAGGTAGGGTTCTTACTGAAAAAATGAAAGAGCTGATTCCAAGACAGATGTTTGATGTCGCAATTCAGGCAGCGATCGGCGGCCAAGTTGTGGCGCGTCAGACGGTGAAAGCTCTTCGTAAAAATGTGACGGCAAAATGTTATGGCGGTGATGTTAGTCGCAAGAAAAAGCTATTGCAGAAGCAAAAAGAAGGCAAGAAGCGAATGAAACAAGTAGGAAACGTAGAGATACCTCAAGAAGCGTTTCTAGCTGTACTGAAGGTTGATGGTTGATGGTTCGCCTCTAATGAGCGAGCTTGCTGCGAAATTTAGAAAGTGCGCCCAGAAAATAATAATGTCTTAATGGCTTTTGGGCTTTAAGACAACACTGATAATAAAATGGTTTAAGAGTGTTATGGATATAGATTTTCCTTTAGTCCTTGTGGTTCTAACCTTAGTTGCAGGGCTGATTTACCTGCTGGATATTGTATTTTGGCAAAAGAAACGTTTACTTCTCGCAACGGAAGTACCCGAGACTGAAGTCAAGATGCCTTGGTTGATTGAAACCTCGCGCTCTTTTTTTCCTGTACTGGCTATTGTATTGGTGTTGCGCTCTTTTCTGGTTGAGCCGTTTCAAATTCCTTCGGGCTCAATGCTGCCGACCTTAGAGGTCGGTGATTTTATTCTCGTCAACAAATTTGAGTATGGTCTCCGACTTCCAGTGTTAGGCACGAAGGTCGTTGAGATAAAAGATCCGCAGCGTGGAGATGTTGTCGTATTCAAGTACCCTCAAGACGGAAAAACGAACTATATTAAACGTGTAGTTGGACTGCCTGGCGATACTATTCGCTATGAAGAAAAGCAGCTGTTCATTAATGATGAGAAGGTTGATGAACGCTTGTTGGCGAATTTGGCGCCTTATAAATTATTTGAAGAAAATTTGTCCGGCAAGACGCACCAATTAATAGAGCACCAGTTACGCAGAAATATTGAAGCGGAAGGTGAGTGGACCGTGCCTGAGGAATCGTATTTTGTGATGGGTGATAACCGAGACAACAGTAACGATAGCCGTTTTTGGGGTGTTGTTCCTGACTCTCTCGTTGTCGGGAAAGCATTTGCTATTTGGATGCAGTGGGAAACCCTTACATCGATACCTAGTTTTTCACGTGCAGGAACGATTCAGTAAAAGAGAGGGTGCCTAAGTGGCAGCCAAGCCTATATTTCTTCTAAGCGAGCATTGTTGATGTATCGCTTTAAGCGGTCTAGTCTTAAAGAATAAATTTAGTCTCTTTTTATACCGTCACATTGTCATCGAGGAAGTCATGAAAAACGATAAATACCAAGGGAAGTCAGCACAGCGGGGCGCATCAATACCGCTAGTATTAGTGTTCCTAGCCATGACGGCTATGTTTTTTCTTATCGGTTTTAAGCTCTACCCAGCATATTTTGAAAATTGGCAGATTCAGTCGGTGGTAGATTCCTTTGTGAATGATCCAGAAACGGCTGAATTGTCGCCGGGAGAAATTCGTAAGCGCTTTAAAATTAGGATGCAAACTAATAATGTTCGTGACGTTAGGTATGAAGACGCGATTGAGATTATAAAAGAAGACGGCGTCATTACGATTTATGTAGACTATGAATCGCGTATAAATATATACAAGAACGTAGATGCCGTGGTGGTGTTTAAAGAAGAAGCCGAAATATTTTTATAGGGGACGAAAAACCTAAACATGAGCGAAATTTGTGCTATCAGATAACTATCAAAGACTCGAAGCCCGTTTAGGGTATACCTACCAAAACAAAGCTCTTTTGGAGCTTGCACTAACTCACCGAAGTTACAAGGGCGCTAATAATGAGCGACTTGAGTACCTCGGTGACGCCATTCTCGGTTACATCATTGCTGAGCATCTATTTAATCGCTTTCCAAATGCTAAAGAGGGACAGTTGTCCCGTTTGCGTGCGCGACTAGTAAAGGGCGTGACACTAGCAGAAATAGCGAAGGAATTTGGCTTAGGTGACTATCTTCGGATGGGGCCTGGCGAGCTAAAAAGTGGCGGCTATCGTCGCGAGTCAATTCTGGCAGACGCCTTAGAGTCCCTAATTGGAGCTACCTATCTCGATGCGGGCCACGACCAAACCAAAGCAATGGTGATGGGGTGGTATGAAGAGCGCCTTGAATCGCTTGGCATTGAACATACACAGAAAGACCCAAAAACTCGCTTACAGGAATACTTGCAAGCGTATAAACATCACCTTCCTCTCTATGAAGTTATCAGCACGGAGGGCGAAGCCCATGATCAAACCTTTCACGTGCGTTGTATTTTGAAGGAATTAGAGATTAGCGTTGACGGTGTCGGTGCAAGCAGACGTTATGCTGAACAAGAAGCAGCAAGAGTTGCTCTTGCACAAATAGAGGCAAGTAAATGAGTCAGTCAAAAGATAGCAAGGGCACCAAGAGCACTGCGGATACTAAAGATCAGCAGGACGACGCACCGCAATCACAAGCAGAATTGGATGCCATGCTTGGCCAAGCTTTCGGCGGAGTGGTTAAAAAAGAGCAAACTAGATGTGGCTATGTCGCCATAATAGGTCGACCTAATGTCGGTAAGTCGACTTTGATGAATGGGATATTGGGTCAGAAGTTAAGCATCACTTCTCGTCGGCCACAAACAACAAGGCACCAGATACTCGGAATTAAAACCAACGGTGCAGCGCAAGCGGTATACGTTGACACGCCAGGCCTGCATTTAAAAGAACATAAGGCGATTAACCGCTATATGAATAAAGCCGCGTCAAGCTCTTTGAAGGACGTTGATGTCGTAGTGTTTGTTATAGACCGGACATATTGGACTGAAGACGACGATTTAGTTCTAGAAAAAGTGAAAGCGGTTAAGGCGCCCGTTATATTGTGTCTCAACAAAGTTGATCGAACCAAAGATAAGAACGCCTTACTGCCATATTTGCAAGACCTTGCTAAGAAGCATGACTTCACTGAAATAGTTCCAATCTCCGCAAAGAAGGGCCATAACATTGATCATTTAGAAGCACTGATCGATGGCTATCTTCCGGAAAGTATTCATTACTTTCCGGAAGACCAAATCACTGACCGAAGCCAAAGGTTTTTGGCGGCAGAGATTGTGCGCGAAAAAATAATGCGCCAGCTTGGTGACGAATTGCCGTATTCGGTTACTGTAGAAATTGAAGAATTTAAGCGCGTTAAGCATATTCTGCACATCAGTGCGTTGATTTTAGTTGAGCGTAGCGGGCAAAAGAAAATCGTGATCGGTGATAAGGGTGAGCAGATCAAAATTATTGGTCGAGATGCTCGCAAAGATATGGAAAAGTTATTCGATTCCAAAATCATGCTCAATCTTTGGGTTAAGGTGAAAGGAGGGTGGTCAGACGATGAACGGGCTTTACGAAGCCTAGGGTATCGCGACGACTAGCAAAGATCTTGTCATCAGAACTTCAAGCTGCGTATGTTTTGCATCGCAGACTTTATCGCGAAACAAGTCTTCTCTTAGACGTGTTTACGGTTCAAGACGGACGCTTTAGCGTAATAGCTAAAGGGGTTCATAAGGCTAGAAGTAGTCAGGGGGCTGCTTTGCAGCCTTTTCAGCCTTTACTTATTTCATGGTCTGGGCGTAGTGGTCTGAAAACACTGAATAAACTTGAAGTACCGAGCCAAAGTTTTAAATTCACCGGCCCTAATCTCTATTGCGCATTCTATTTGAACGAGCTTCTGCTAAATTTAATGCCTGAGTTCGACGAAAATTATGAGGTCTTCGTGTCTTACGCGAGCACCTTAGAGGGCTTGTCCAATACTAAGCAAGCCGCACCAGTATTGCGACGTTTCGAATTGTTTTTGCTTGAAGAACTGGGCTTGTTGCCTCAATTGTCATGTGACTGGAAAGGCGCTTCTATCGAGCCTGAGGCAGTTTATTACCTGAGCTTTGATCGGCAGTTTGTTCGCGCAGATAAACTCGCTGATGTGAATGCTTTGCTTTTTCCTGGCAGCGTATTGCTGAGTCTGCATGATCAGAAAGTCGCTTATCAGCGCACAATTGCAAGCGATCATGTGAGCGATTGCGGCAGTGAGTATGTGCTCCCCGGATCAGAAAAAGATTTAAAGGGCGCTCGCAACCTGATGCGTGCATTGGTAGACAGCGCATTAGGCGGAAAGGTTCTTAAAAGCCGTGAGTTGATAAAGCAAGCCATTCCTATGAAAAGGGGATGATTTGGTTTGAATTGGCTTTTAAAGAATATGATTGAATTGAAATTATTAAGTGAGTTGTTATGACGCAGTTTCCAAATCGGGTTTTATTAGGTGTAAACGTTGATCATGTTGCAACCTTGCGGCAGGCGCGAGGTACTCGTTATCCTGATCCAGTTCAAGCTGCACTGCTAGCAGAAGAAGCCGGAGCAGATGGGATCACGATTCATCCGCGAGAGGACCGCAGGCACATCCAAGAGCGTGATGTTCTGTTGTTGACTGAAACACTTACTACCCGAATGAATCTAGAGATGGCCGTGACTGAAGCGATGATTGAGTTGGCCTTAAAGGTTAAGCCTGCGCACGTTTGCCTTGTGCCAGAGAAGCGCGAAGAGTTGACGACCGAAGGCGGTCTTGATGTGTATTCGCAAGAATCTAAGATTAAAGATGCCTGCTCACGTTTGTCGGAAGCCGGTATCGAAGTGTCACTATTTATTGATCCAGATGTTGCGCAGATCGAAGCGTCGAAACGATGTGGGGCGCAAGCAATTGAATTGCATACTGGAGCGTATGCCGAAGCGGCTAGCAATCGCGAGCTTTTAAAAGAACTTGCCTTTATTAAGGAAGGGGTTTCATGCGGGCATGATTTAGGGCTTATTGTAAATGCCGGGCATGGTTTGCATTACCACAATACGCACGCCGTCGCTGCTATTCCGAACATTAATGAGCTCAACATAGGCCATAGCATTATAGCGAGAGCGCTTTTTGTTGGCCTGAAGCAAGCTATCATAGATATGCGCAAGATCCTCGATGAGAGCGTTTATAGAGGTTGATTGAAAATGGTCATGGGTGTCGGTGTGGACCTATTAAAGGTCTCTAGAATCGAAAGTATTTGTTCGAAAAACGAAGCCCGCTTTTCCGACAAAATCCTGTCGTCTGTTGAACTACAAGAATATCCCTTGGCTACCAATAAGGTAGATTTTATTGCAAAGCGATTTGCCGCAAAAGAGGCAGTATCAAAAGCTTTAGGGACAGGTATGTCCCAAGGCGTTTCTTGGAAGCATATGACCATGTCGTATAGCGACTTAGGTCAGCCAAGAATTACGTTGAGTGACGCAGCCCTGCAGCGCTTAGAAATTCTGGGTGCCAATTCATTGCACATCAGTTTGTCTGACGAAGCAGGATTCGTAATGGCCTACGCTGTGATTTCCTAGTGCCAACGGAATCTTGATTAGAAAGCGACTGCGGCGTAGCCTGATTTACGAGTAGGAACCGTGTCGCTTTCTTTTTTCTTTGTTCGCCGGAGCATCTGTTTGTTTACGTCGGTGCGGTTTAGGTACCTTTAAAAAACAATCTTGAGACCCAAGTACAGCCCACTCTCAAATGTTCGATGTCCGCCATTCTTAACCCCACTGCGAAGATACTGATACCCAGCTGAGATATCTGCGCTGCGAATAACGCGATAGTTAATCTGGGTGCGCAGTTTGGTGTAGCTGTCAGAATCACCAAACGCCACAATGTCAGGTGCATAATGAGCTTGACCCTCTACCGAAAGACCAGGGGTTGACGGGAGGTTTATGCGCATTGAACCGCCAAAAGCGATAGCAGAGCCTTTAAACTTATCTTCTTTCATGTACACACCCTGCAAGCCCAGTGCGACGGAGGTAGGTAGATTTCCAATGACCGTTTGTCCTTTGGTGTGCACGTTCAAGCTGCTGATGTTTATAGATTTTTTTGTGTCTTTGTAAAAATGTTCGAAACCTACGGATAGTTCGGAGTCAGGGTTGTTTGATTCGATTCCTGCGCCAATCGTATCGTTGCTTAATCTAAAATCCAACTCGGCCGCCTGAATGCAACTACCTGCAAACAAAAGAGTAATAAACGCCAAGGTACGGAGTTTTGTTTGATTAACTGTTTCGTACATAAAATAAAACCTTCTAGTAAAAATTATCTGTTGGCCTAGTAATCGTATGCGACAACCAAACCTAGGCTAAAATCTGGTGTAACGCGTGGACGTAAATCTTCGCTAAATCTAAGCCCGACTTGTATGTTGTTAGTACTAGAGTAGAGCCCCTCAACGCTAAATATTAGAGGTGCCCAGCCTAGTTCTCGGATGTTGCTATCAAAATATGGCGTGTGCGTATTCAACTGGGTCTTAAGCTCCCAGTGTGGATTGAACGCATAGCTAGCGCCGATTAGAGCGGCGAGTGTAATGCTATTCTGGCTAAAGTCACTCATCTTTTCGACTTGCTGATTGTACGTGATGGCGCTCGAGTACCAAAGAGAAATGGGTGACTCTTTAAGCCAAGACCTTTGAGATAACCAGTGTGGTTGCATACTAGAAATTCCGGCACTTAAACCATATGCGCCATTTCCAGTTTGCTTGCTAGTAGAACCTGTTGGTAGTTTTAAGGTCATCCGCCACGTAAGCGACTGAGCTAAGTCTAAGTTTTTTTCGGTGAACAGCTCTATGTCACCGATACCTTGCTTATCTTCACGGATGATTATCGCGCTTTGGTTATCGTACGAGGCGTTCCAAAGTAGTTTGTCTGCATTGTCCTTGGTACGCCCGTTTTGCGGCATACCAAACAGGTCGTGAAAGCTGTAAATAGCATTGTCAAAGATGCCGCTGCTGTGGCGCAAGAACGGAATAGCTATACCCACCCTTAGCGTGTCTGACAAGTTTGTATACGCAGACTGTTTTATCGTTAGCGTTTCGCCATCGATGTTGTAACGTTCGGACTCAACGGTCGAGAAACTGAGGTAGTTGCTCACTTCCGCGTCTATTTTATAGCCAAAGCCTTTCGTGATATCCCAGTTACTCGACGGCGCTGAATCTTGCAGCATCGTTGATATTATGGGGGAGTTGTTTCGCACGTCGATTATACTTGTCGCCGCAAAAGACGCGTCTATTCGCAGCAGCAGTGCTGCTAGGATCAGGGAGCTTGGAACAACAGCTCTTAAAGATTGGAGGCTTGATACGGTCGGCATGCAAATAGGGCTGAATTGAATAGTGTTATTCGAAGAAAACAGGATAGAGTAAGCTGGTAATTTTTGTTAGTGTTTAGTATTACAAATCATAAATAAAAAACGAGTTCGCAAGGGAGTGTGCAAGCAGTGGGAATGTCACTGATACAGAGTGTTAAAAAGGCCCCACTGCTGCTGCGTACGTGGTTTTTGATGCTGTGTATTGCAACGGTCATAGCCGCTTTGCTTCATATATATTATGGTTTCCATCGAATTACGACCTATCAAAATAAGCTGGTTGAATGTGTCGAGTCAACTTTGCGGCAGCACAATAATGCGCTCGCAGCCTCGGTAAAAAACGATAGCTATGAATTTGTGAATGCCCAACTAAATACCATCGAATATAAATGTGCTCCTCCGCATTACGATAGTTTTGGAATCACTCTACATAGCGCAGAACCCCAGCAAGCCAGCTTTTTTTGGTTGGTTGAACGAGATGGAGTCGAAAAGCTTCGACTTGGTAAGAGTTTATTGAAAGGGCCTGTTGAAAGGGTGCTTTATCCGCTTAGCTTGTGGTCAGATGAGGGCGGTGGCGAGTATTGGGTTGGGTCGATAAAGTTAGAACTGTACTTGGGCGACTTTTTAAAACAAGAATTGTCGGTTGGGTGGACAATTTTTCTTGTGCAGTTGGGCTTATTTCTTGTTCTCTCTGTGTGTGGTTTAGTACTTGGATACTTTAGCTATGTTCGTCGTTCTATTGTGTTTATGGAGAACGTTCAGTCAGACATGCCTACGGCGCACCTTCGTGAAGTACTAGATAAGAAAGATGATGAACTTTCTATGCTGTGGCGCGTGTTTCTCGATATGAAGGAGGGCTACGACGACCAAATTTTTAGCTTAGAGTCAGAGACGCGCTCGGCGCAGGACAAGATTGCGAAGCTTGAACGTGGCAGTTTTGGTCAAAGCACGAGCATGGAAAAAGTAAGTTTAGATATCAAGACCGCGGCAGCGTCACTCTTGCATTATATTCAAGACTCCTCCTCACCAAACTCGGCGGCTATAGACGTAGACTCAGTTCGATCTTACTTAGCGGCTTTGATGAGCGTGAGTGCGAACCTTCATGAACGTGCATTGATCGAATCGGGGGAGGTCTCGATAGCAGAGCATACCTTTAATATTCGAGTGATGATTGCTCAGGTTTATTTGGAATTTATTGCTCGTTTTGATGCGCGTCACATCAAACACAGCTTTGATGTGGATAAAGAGATTTCTGGGTTTGTTGTTGGCGATCCGGAGAAAATTAAACGGATCATGCGAAATGCCTTTAAACGCGTCCTCCTAGACTCAGATATCGATACCATCACCTTTAAAGTTTTGGCAAGGCCGAATGCCAATGATCTGAATCGCGTTTATTTTGAATTGAGCGCTTTGCCTAGTCCCGTATCGCTGCTTCGAGGAGATGAGAAAAAACGTCGGAGGCCTCCAAAAGACGAGTCCGGAGTGACCGTTATGCTGGACAAACTATGTTCGGTGATGGGCGCGGATTGGACATCGAATTTAGGTGTCGATGGTGACCTACGTCAGTCCGTCGAGTTCACCTTGCCACCTGTAAATGAGGCTGTGCGTTTACGGTTTAGACATTTGGATCGCAGTTTATTGGCTACGCGTCGAGCGGTTATGATTGAGTTCAATCCTGAGTTATCTGAGAGTCTGCCGCGCCTGTTGGGCGAAAAGTTAGAGTCGATAGAGATCGTTTCAGACGCCGAACACTTTCTCGAACGCTTGTCGACTTCACGGGTTGTGAATAACTCGCCGGATCTAGTTATTCTTTCTGATAGTGTTAAAAGCATGAACGTACTTGATTTGGTTGCACAATTACGGCTTGTGTTGAGCCCGCAAGCCGTTATCGCTGTATTGGTTGAGTACCCACAAATCGGCGAAGCGAAGGTTTATCAAGAAGTCGGCGCGAATATCTATTTACCTCATTCTCATATCAATACGTTCCTTGTGGATATGTTGGCTTGGGTTTTTGCAAACCGAAATGTTTATGATAACTACTCAGATATTGTGACTTGGTATGCCATCTTGGATCAATCCAACGACTCCGAGCAACTCAGTTTGCCTAATCATTTATATCCAATGCCGCAGCGATCGGTATTATTTGTCGGACAAGAGTTAACCTCGCTTGAGATTGCCCGGCAGCGATGCCAAGCTCATAATGCGCGATTCATACATTATGATAAGGGTTTTGATGGTGTCGCATCGTTTAAAAATGAGTTGTTTGATTTGATCATTCTTGATGAAAGCGTTGAGGATGTAGACTGTGTTTCGTTGCTGCAAATTCTGCGACGTTTAGAGCAGGCGCGGTCTGACAGTTTGACGACGCCCATTGTGGTTTTGGGTGCAAATGGTTCCCGGTCCGAGCAAAAGCTATATTTAAATAGCGGCGCAACAGAGTTAGTTCAAAAACCAATGTTTGGTAAGCAGTTTGCTTTGGTGTTTGCTCAATATCTAAAGTAAACTTTGCGATATCGTCTAAATAAACGCTACATTTACGCCTAGTTGTCGGAATAGAGGCAATAAACAGAAGGTTAAGGTTGGGATATAGAAATGGCTGCGAGAGCTTACATAAGGCATCCATCTGACATGCCTATTGAATTTGTTCCTATCGAGCAGAGTCATCGCGCGTCTAACGTTGCCGATAAGGGCTCATTGGGTTGTAATGAGCCTGTTATGGCTGTCGACAGTTCTACCGATAGTTCTGGGTATAGCGCAACTAGCAAAGCGCATGACATCAGTCTTGGTGGGCTCAGTTTTTCTTGCCCCGAGCCTTTACAAGTGGATTCGGTGGTTAGGGTTCGAATACCGGTGGTGACGCCTGCCTTTGAGGCTAAGGCACGTGTTATTTGGTGTATTTCTAGGCCTGACAGGTATGAAGCTGGTATTGAGTTTATTGATGTAGAAGATGCATACCGCGCGCGTATGGTCGAGCAGATTTGTCATATCGAACACTACCGACTTTGGGTTGAGGAAGTAGAAGGGCGCCAGCTCGATACGGAGATGGCTGCGCGAGAATGGATAGGAAAGTATGCCAGCGATTTCCCAAATATAATCTAAGTCAGAGTTTCGTTATTCCGACTCACCATTTTTCCGCGTCTAACATTTCGTTATGTCTTTTATCTGTACAACAGTAGCGACAGTTTCGTTCACCTGCCACGCGATATCGTAATCATATAGTCTCAGAAAATAC
>JAWUYI010000020.1:0-15636 GCA_034110885.1 Oleiphilaceae bacterium | reverse complement strand
GTAAATTGACTATCAAAGCCGACGAAGAGGCCGTGAATGAAGTGGTCGATAGCATCGTATGTAAAGATGCTGACGGAAATAAAGAATCGTGTGGTTCCAATGGCGACACCGGCACAGCTGAGCCGCAAGTTCTAACAGCTTCGGGCTTTCCGATTCCAGAAGACGCAATCTATATCGCACCGGACGCTCAGCAAGGTGACGACATTACTGACGCTATAAACCTTGCGTTATTTGAAGTGCCCGCAGGAAGCACGCTCGTGCTACCAAAAGGTACTTTCAAAGTTAGTAACTCTATTATTGTATACAACGCGAATGACATAACGCTAACCGGTCATGGTATTGAAGCAACTATTCTAGATTTTGACGGCTCTAGCGGAGACGATGGTTTCCGTTTTGAGGGTGGCTCTGACTTAATGGTTAGAGATATGGGTGTTTACGACACGAATAAAAACGGCATTAAAACCGTTGGCGCAAACGGCGTTTACTTTACGTATGTTTCTACTGTGTGGACAGTTGGCCGCTTGTCTGACGAGACGCCAAAGCGCCTTCTAGCGGACAGCCCAGGAGCCTATGGTCTATACCCGGTCAACTCTAAAAACATCATTATAGAGAACACATTCTCTTATGGTTCGCGTGATGCTGGAATATACGTTGGTCAGTCAGAAGACGTTGTTGTTCGAAACAATATCGTTGAGTACAACGTTGCAGGCATCGAAATTGAAAACACTGAAAATGCAGATGTATACAACAATGATGTATATGACAATACAGCCGGTATTTTGGCCTTCGACTTTGCCGGCCTAGAAAAACCATACGGCGGTAACATCCGATTCTTCAACAACAACGTTATCGCAAACAACGAACCTAACGTAGGCGACGGAGCGGTCTCAATTGCTCCAGGCGGAACAGGCTTCTTAGTATTCTCTGTGAGTAACGTCGAAATTTACGAAAACAATATCAAGTCAAACCGCACTGATGCAGTAGCGGTTGCAAGCTATTTCATGAACGAAAGTGATTTGGCGTGGTACGCAGGCAATGCCGATAGCATCGCTCGAGGTTGGAGCCCCGTGACTCGTAACGTCAATATTCGCGATAACGCGTTCTCTCAAAACTCCTCAGCGCCTGGTGGTAAGTTGCTAGTTGAAGCTGGAATTATAGCGGGCTACGAAGCGTATCATGGCGTTGGAAACTTCCCAGATATTTTATATGGAGGCATCGGAGAGTTACTTGCAAACGCCGGTGAATTGGCGCCATTAGGCATTATGCCTTACGCAGCAGACGGTTCAGAAAATGTGTGTGAGTCTAACAACTTCGATGCTCAGCAAGGCGAAGCAGATGAAGCATCAATAGGCTTGGCATATGGCACTAACCCTAACGACCCGAACAACTGGGTTTGGGAAGGTGCAGTCGGCGCAAGCAACATCCTTGGACCACAAGCTACTCTGTCTCGTGAGTTACTCTCTTCGAACGCTAACCTTAACTGTTCTCTGCCTCGTCTGGCTGGCTCTAATGCCATATTCAGGGGTGAAGAGTTTGGTTGTAGCGCTGATGATCTCGACGAGCACGCTTGTTCGTTGTAAGCGCTGCTAACGGAAAGGGAGTAGACCTTGCTCCCTTTTTGTTCGCGACTTAATTCAGGCTTAAGCGTGAGTTAAATCGAACTTGAAGGATAAAAAATCATGAAAAATACACTAATCAGCACCGTAAGTTCGCGGCTTGTTGCCTTTGTGGCGATCGCTGTCTTAGCCAGTGCTTGTAAAGTCGTAATTGACGACGATAAAATTGTCGTCAAAGACACTGATGGCACGAATGGCGGCAATACAGCGTCTTGTACCGGCACGGTTGAAGGCGTTAAGTGGGAAGCATTGCTTAACGAAAATTGCCCAAATCTGTCTGACTACAACTTGTTTGCAGACCCAACAGACCCAACGTCAGGGCCAAATTCTGGCGGTCTACCTTACGATTTAACGACTGCATTGTTCACAGACTATGCAAGCAAGTATCGGTATGTGTTTATTCCTGAAGGGGAACAAGCAAATTACTCTGTCAGCGAAGCCTTAGATTTCCCAGTTGGTACGGTTATCGTAAAGACCTTTTCAATGCCGGAAAATACCGCTTTTCGAGATGGCGCAGAACGAATTCTTGAAACGCGCCTTCTTATTCACCGTGAATCTGGTTGGGTAGGGCGTCCATATATTTGGTTTGACTCCGAAGGAACTCAAATAGACGATGCGCGACTTGCAATTACGGGTGGCTCAATAGAATTGACTACTACTCATGAGGGTGCTCAAAAGAACATTCCATATGCGGTGCCATCCGTCACTCAGTGTACGGCGTGCCATAACGTTGTGCCTTTGGTTAATCCAGGTCCTGACCGCCAGCCGATTGTTAAGGTGATTGGCCCTAAAGCGCGTTATCTCAACAAAGACTTTGATTATGATGGCGTTATTGAAAATCAGTTGGTTCATTGGGCAAACATAGGCAAGTTGCGCGGACTACCTTCGGACATGACCGCCATAGAGAAAGCTCCAGAGTTCGACGATTTGACGGATGTGTCAGCAATGACGGTTGCGGATGTGATGGAAACAGCTAAAGGATATCTTGATATCAACTGTGCGCATTGTCACCGAGCAAACCTTGGTTTGCCAGAATCATACGGCGGTGCAGCGGGTGGTTCGGGCTTGCGTGTTGAGTGGCAACGAAGCGTTCAAAACGACCCATTTGCACATGGGGTGTGTAAAGAGCCTGTTGCAGGTGGTTTAGCGCCATACGAGTTTGACGTAGTGCCTGGTGCGCCTGATGCTTCATATCTCTTGCATCGTGTAAGCACTGATGACGAACGTCAGCGCATGCCAGAACTTGGCCGAAGCGTGGTTCATGCTGAAGGTGTTGCTTTGATCGAGCGTTGGATCGACAACCTACCAACAGCAAACTGTTCTCCTTAATAGACGTGTTCTATTAAGTTGATCGAGTGAGCGGTACTTCTCGCGACTCACTCACTAATCCTTAGGTTCTTTTACCTATTTACCGCTTCTTTGTGGAAGCGGTTTTTTTACACCCAATAAACTCCACTTTCTTTCTTGCACCATTCTTCATAATTTTCAGAGAATGCTTGGTCAACAATATGTCGCTTGATCTTAAGTGTTGGCGTAAAGAACCCACTGTCTTCCGACCATGAACTTCTGAACACAAATACATGTGATAACTTAGCGTAAGCTTCCAAGTTTGCATTGGTAGACTGCAAGGTGTTTAAGAGACTTTGTTCGACGTCGCTAGGGTCACCTTCTAGAGCGGCCTCACTTAATGACACTAAAGCAATTGGCTGAACTAAGCCAAAGCCCGTCACCATTACTTGCTCAGCGTAAAAGTTACCGCCCATGATTTGCTCGATGGGTACAGGCACGACAAACTTTCCTTTTGCAGTTTTGAAGGTGTCTTTTATTCGTCCGGTAATCTTAAGGTTGCCGGCTTCGTCGAGACGCCCTGTGTCGCCGGTTTGGTACCAACCGTCTTCACTTAGCACCTCGGCGGTCTTATCGGGGGCATTGTAATAACCCTTCATAACCCAAGGCGCTTTAATCATTACTTCGTCAGAGTTTGAATCAATTTGCACTTCGACGCCGTTTAAGGGTTTGCCGACGGTACCAGGACATACATTATCTAACGAGTTATACGTTACACCGCCGCAAAGTTCGGTGGCACCATATACTTCCTGAATCGTGATGCCTAAGTTTGCATACCAGTGGATTAGCGATGCAGAGAGTGGGGCGGCACCAGAAATTGCTGACCTTACCTGGCCCAAGCCAATGCCTTTTTTGATTTTCTTTTTTAGAATGCTTTTAAGTAAGGGAACTCTGAGTAAAGTGTTTAGTTTTTTCTCTGGGAGCTTTGACAGAATGCCTTGTTGAATCTTGGTCCAGATTCTTGGTACGGCGAAAAATTGCGTTGGTTGTACTGACTGAAGATTACTTGCGAAGCGATCGAGTGATTCACTAAATGAAACTTCAGACCCTGCAACGATAGGGCTCACTTCTGATACCACGCGTTCAGCAATATGGTTAAGAGGAAGGTAGGACACAACGCGTTCAGATACACCCTGAAATACGCCATAAGCCGGAGCCTCGCGCTCATGCCGCATAACTTCATTGAGGCAGTTATAGTCGATCATTACCCCTTTAGGTGTGCCGGTGGTTCCTGAGGTATATATGATCGTGAATATATCGGAAGCAGAAGGTTGGTATAGATCTGCACACACATCATAGGTATTTTGAATCTCTTCCCATTTGTATGTGCAATCGTTTCGAACGTCGTCGTTGCCTTCAAAGTACGGAAACGCAATGGTTGTTAACCCTGATTTGATACTGGACTTTTGCTGATCCCAATGCTCAAGTTTTCCAACGAACAGCGCTTTAATATGGCTGAGTTCGATTACTTCGGCTAAGTCGGGCCCTGACAGTGTTGGGTAAAAAGGAACCGAGACGAAACCGCCCATCATGATCGCTAGGTCGGCGACGATCCAAGGGTAACAATTCTTGGATATGATCCCTATATGGTCGCCTTGCTGCAACCCTGTGCTGCGAAGAGCGGTGACCAAACGACTTGCCATATGATATACGTCTGCCCAAGAGTATTCCTCCCATATGTTGCCCTTTGCTTGTCTCAGGTAACATTTGTTTGGATGCAACGCGACGCGCTGATAGAAGATATCGAGAAAGCTTTCAGCGTCACGCATCTGAGGCGTTTCTGTGATCGTTACTTCGGGTGTGTTGTTCGGTTGGCTCGAGCAGTTAGATACACCTTCACTTTTTTCTATCTCAGAAACGGACGCTTCCATAGCGGCTCCTCAATTTATTATCTTTATTGTTGAATCTAATCGGGCAATACCTTACTCGACAAAAAGGTCTTTCATTAGCGGCTTTGTTGATTCTTTGTCGTAACGATATGGTTCAAAATCCGTCACGCCGCGCATTCTTAATATTGATTCGTCTATTAAAAGTTGTCCGGTGATTTCACGGTCTTGTGTTGTCAGAACCTCGTACGCTGCATCCGCCATAATTTTTGGAATGCGCCCCTTTTCAAGTGTTGATTTACCGCCGCCCTCAAACTCTACAGCGGCAGTTGCAATAACCGTTTGTGGCCAGAGTGAATTAACAGCGATGCCATACCGGCGATATTCGCCTGCTAGGCTTAGCGTTAACATAGACATGCCGTACTTGGTGACTGTGTATGGGCCATAATGTTGAAACCACTTTGGGTCCATGTTTAAAGGCGGAGATAGGCTTAAAATATGTCCGTTATCCGATTTTTTTAACCACGGGAGTGCAGCTTGAGCCAAGCTTAGTACGGCCCGCGTATTGATCTGATGCATGAGATCAAAGCGTTTTAAAGGAAGGTTTTCACTGTTGGCAAGTTTGATTGCGCCGGCGTTATTTATGACGCAATCAATGCCACCGAAATGTTCAGCTGCTTGGTTTACTGCAGCTTTTAGACCTTCGTCGTCGCGCACATCTAGTTGCAGCGCTAGGGCCTGACCGCCTGCCGAGACTATTTCTTCCGCTACAGAATGTATGGTTCCAGGAAGCTTTGGGTGGGGCTCAGCCGATTTTGCTGCAACAACGATCTTCGCACCATCCGACGCAAAGCGCAGCGCCATTTCTCGGCCTATCCCGCGGCTTGCGCCGGTAATGAAAATAACTTTATCTTTTAGGGTTGTCATAATTGCTTTACTACCTAGTAATCTTAAATACAGTTTTTCTATAGGGAGGCTCTCATTTACTCACCGTTGTTTGAAAACGGCAAGTTTGCCTGAGAGCTCAAAGTGTCTTGTAGCCTGGGACCTTAACCTTCGGTGTTATTAGCCTCAACTTCAACCAATAACTGTCGAAGTTTTACTTGGTCACCTTGGGATACCCTGACATCTTTTATGATGCCATCAACATCAGATTTAAGTGGGTGTTCCATCTTCATCGCTTCCAAGATAACAAGTGTTTGACCTTTCGATACCGCTTGTCCAGGCTCTGCCATGACAGACACAATAGCACCATCCATGCTGGCTTTAACTAAACCGCTGCCTGGGCCATCTTCTGTGCTCTTCGCAACATGCGTTTTGTCATCGAAGACAAAATCTTCGTATCCAAGCCTTAAGTACACGGTGTCGCCTACGCTTAGTTTCGCACTCTTCTGTCTGATTCCATCGTGCTCAAAGATGATTTCGTTGTCAGTAATCTGAATGAGCTTAAGCTCAGTGCTCGTGTTTTGACTTGCGTCTTCGGCACTGCCTTCGCTGCCTTCATTGCTTCCCTGAACGCTCGTTCGCACTTGATAGCAATCGTTAGTCTCTTTAAGCATTAAAGACCATGAAGACTCACCGCTAGCAATACTATAGGGCCACTCGCTTGGTGCACTATTGCTCCAACCTAAAAGTTCCTGTGAATATGGTTTTCCGGTGTTTTGCTTCGTTTCATGCATCACAATACACGCGAGCGCCATGGCTAACGGATTTTCCTGCTGCGCAGCCATGCTATCGTCTTCGCCAAAGTCTTGCTCGATAAATGCTGTTGTCGCTTCGCCATCAATAAAGCGTTGGTGCGAGAGAACCTTAGATAGAAAATAACTGTTAACATTTACGCCAAACAGCACGGTTGATTTCATCATTTTAACTAGACGGCGTCTGGCCTCTTCACGGTCTTTGCCATATGCAATGAGTTTGGCAAGCATAGGGTCATAGTATGGTGATACTTCTTGGCCCGACACTATGCCTGAATCCGTGCGCGTGCCGTCTAAGGTGCTTTCTTTCCAGTAATCAATGCGGCCTGTCTGTGGCAAGAATTGATTGCGCGGATCTTCTGCATATAAACGTACTTCAATCGCATGACCGGTTAGGGTGATTTCGTCTTGAGTCAATGGAAGCATTTGTCCTGCTGCGACGTTAAGCTGCCATGCAACAAGGTCGGTGCCAGTAACAAGCTCAGTAACGGGATGCTCAACCTGCAATCTCGTATTCATTTCTAAAAAGTAGAAGTTCTTTTCTGCGTCTACTAAGAACTCGACGGTTCCTGCACCTACATAGTTACACGATTTGGCGGCTTGGACTGCTGCGTCACCCATTTTTGCGCGCAGTTCTGGATCGACAAAAGGCGAGGGCGCTTCTTCAACTACTTTTTGGTGACGGCGCTGAATAGAGCAGTCGCGCTCACCTAAATACACTGCGTTGCCATGCTTATCTGCAAAAACTTGAATCTCGATATGGCGAGGGCTGATGACCGCGCGTTCAAGAATTAGCTCACCGCTGCCAAAAGCGTTTTCCGCTTCGGATCTCGCAGTGCTAATTTGTGCTTCAAGCTCAGATTCTTCAAAGACTAAACGCATGCCTCGGCCACCGCCTCCAGCAGAGGCCTTAACCATAAGAGGAAAACCAATTTTCTTAGCTTCCGTGATCAGATGAGCAATATCTTGATTCTCACCCTCATAGCCAGGAATGCAAGGAACACCCGCTTCGATCATTGCAATCTTGGATAGGCGTTTACTTCCCATCAATTCAATAGCATGTGACGGCGGGCCGATGAACGTTATGCCCGCGTCTTGACAAGACTCGGCGAAGCTTGAGTTTTCAGACAAGAAGCCATAGCCAGGATGCACCGCTTGTGCGCCTGTTTTCTGGGCAGCATCAAGAATTTTTTCAGGTACAAGGTAAGACTCGCCAACCGGTGCAGCGCCAATGCAAACTGCCTCATCGGCTAGTTGTACGTGCGGAGCATTCGCGTCAGCTTCGCTATAAATAGCAACGGTCTCATAGCCCATGCTTTGTGCGGTCTTAATAACACGAACGGCAATTTCGCCGCGATTCGCAATCAGTACTTTATTAAACATAGTGATACTCTTTTATTATGTTCTATTCGGCCCAAGAGGCTTTACGTTTCTGAATAAACGCCATGGTGCCTTCTTGCCCTTCTTTGCCTTGTACAGCCGATGCAAACGAGTGCGCAGCACCCTCAAGCAGTGTGTCTAGCTCTTGTGTACCGACATTGAGAATTAAGTCTTTTGTGATGCGATTCGCCTCGGGTGCGCAACGCTTCACTTGAGTTATTGCTTCTGCGAGTGCGGCTTCAAGCGCCTCAACAGATCCGTAGCTCTCGTGCACAATGCCTAGCGATTTTGCTTGTTCTCCAGTAAAGCGTGCCCCAAACAGAGCGAGACGTCGCGCCTGTGTGAGTCCAACGCGAGTGACAACAAACGGTGCAATTTGTGCCGGAGGAATACCGAGACCCGTTTCGGGAAGACCAAACTGCGCATCATTTAAGCTTAGCGCCAAATCCGATATGCATGCTAAGCCAAAACCGCCGCCAAGAACGGCGCCCTCAGTCACAACAATGAGCACCTGCGGAACTTGGTTGGCGTAGGTGAGCATGCGACCAAACTCGCGATTTAAGGCATAGAAAGGATCTTCATCCTCGGCAGCACGCTTGCTCGCAGTAGCTCTTGCAGACGCCATATCCTTAATGTCGCCGCCGGCACAAAAGTGGCCGTCGGACCCGCGCAACACGATGACACGTATATCAAGGTTGTCTTGCACAGACTCAAATGTCTGCATGAGTTCATGCACCATCTGTAGGCTCATAGCATTTCGAGCTTTAGGTCTATTTAGCGTGATATGTAGCGCATGCCCCTCAACTTCGAGAGACAGCGTTTCAGTGCTAGGTAATTGACTCATGAAGTCTCCTTACTTTTTCTTGCCTGGAAGTGTGCCCATAAGCTTACAAATAATACCAAGCATGATTTCATCTGCGCCGCCGCCAATCGAAACAAGCCTAACATCACGGTATGCACGAGAAACTAGGTTGTCCCACATGAAGCCCATACCGCCCCAGTATTGAAGGCAGCTATCGGTGACTTCGCGACCTAAGCGACCCGCTTTAAGTTTCGCCATTGATGCCAGCATAGTAACGTCTTTCTTAGCGACATATTGCTCCACACCTTGATAAACCATACATCGCAAAGCTTCAATCTCGCACTGAAGTTCTGCCAAGCGGAAGTGAATAACTTGGTTGTTAATAAGTGGCTGTCCAAATGTGTGGCGCTCACGACAGTAGTCAATCGTCGTGTTCACGCAGCCTTCTAAGCCTTTTAGAATGTTTGCAGCACCGAATAAACGCTCTTCTTGAAACTGCAGCATCTGCATCATAAAGCCTGAGCCTTCTGAACCAATTCGGTTACGCTGTGGCACGCGCACATTGTCGAAGAATATTTGAGCGGTTTCAGATGAGCGCATACCTAGTTTGTCTAGTTTGCTCGACATAGTTATGCCGGGTGTATTCATTGGAACGACAATCAATGACTTATTGATATGTACTTTGTCGTCCGACGTGTTAGCCAGAAGGCAAATAAAGTCGGCACTAGGTGAGTTTGTAATCCACATTTTTGTGCCATTAATAATGTAGTCGTCACCATCTTTTACCGCTGTGGTCTTAAGACCTGCAACGTCAGAGCCTGCTCCAGGTTCTGAAACACCTATGCAACCGATCATGTCTCCCGTAATTGATGGAGCTAGAAATTCTCGACGCAACTCGTCGGACCCAAAACGTGCAAGCGCTGGTGTGCACATGTCGGTTTGTACGCCAATTGCTAGCGGCACACCGGCTGCATGTGAGGCACCAAATTCTTCAGCGGCGACAATGTTATAGCTATAGTCGAGACCCATGCCCCCGAATTCTTCTGGCTTGCTAATACCTAACAACCCAAGGTCTCCTAACTTCTTAAAAATCTCTTTCATCGGAAAAGTGCCAGCGCGCTCCCACTCTTCGCAGTTTGGGTTGATCTCGTTTTCTACGAAGTTTTTAACGGTGCGTCGGATTTCGTTGTGTTCTTGAGTAAATATCATGTGTCCTGCCTCTATGCTTATTCTGTATTCAAAAGGGAATAGTCTAAATGTCTAAAGTCGCGCTACGCCGAATGTGTTGGGTTTAAGCGCGCGACGCTGCGCTTCGTCACAGGTGTCTAACAAAAACGCTAGTACTTTTCGTGTGTCGCGCGGGTCAATAAGACCGTCATCCCAGAGTCGTGCGGTGCCGTACAGCGCGGTTGAACCTTTGTCTAGTTTGTCGGCAGTCGCTTTTTCGATCATATCCAACATGGCAGGGTCGGCTTCCTTACCCATTTTGGCGTGCTTGTCTTCAGTAACAATACGAAGCACTTTACCAGCCTGTGCGCCTCCCATAACGGCAGTGCGGCTGTTCGGCCAAGCAAAGATAAAGCGTGGGTCTAAACCACGACCACACATAGCGTAATTACCAGCACCATACGAGCCGCCAACCACAATCGTTAGTTTAGGAACGGTAGTGTTAGCAACTGCTTGCAGCATTTTTGAACCGTGCTTAATAATGCCATTTTGCTCTGCATCGGTGCCCACCATAAAGCCCGTTGTGTTATGGAAAAACAGAAGACTGGTGTTGGACTGCTCGCACAACTGAATGAACTGTGCCGCTTTTGCTGCGCCGCTTGGTGTAATTGGGCCATTGTTGCCAATCAAACCACACGCGTGACCTTGAATAGATAAAAAACCACACACAGTCTGGTTGTCGAACTCTGGTTTAAAATCAACGAACTCAGATCCATCTGCAATGCGAGCAACGATTTCACGGACGTCGTAAGGTTGCTTACTGTCGGATGGCACTACGCCTATTAACTCAGATGGAGAATACTCGGGTTCTTCCCATTCGCGCGTCTGGGCAGGGTTTAACTGATGATTCCACGGCACTTGTTTCATCATGTCGCGAATCATACGGATGCCATCGGCATCGTCTTCGGCTAAAAATTCAGCGGTACCAGCCACTTGAGTGTGCATTTCTGCACCGCCTAATTCTTCATCAGTGGCAATTTCTCCCGTTGCGGCTTTCAGCAGAGGAGGGCCGGCAAGGAACATTTTGGCTTGGCCCTTAACGAGAACTGTGTAGTCAGACAAACCCGGCTGATATGCGCCACCAGCCGTTGCGTTCCCATGTACCACTGTAAATTGTGGAATGCCTGCTGCGGACAAACGAGCTTGGTTTGCAAAGCCGCGAGCACCGTGCACGAATACTTCGGTCGCGTAGTTAAGGTTTGCACCACCACTTTCGGCTAAGGTCACTACTGGTAGTTTGTTGTCTTTCGCAATTTCTTGTAGACGCAGAGTTTTCTCTAAACCTGTTGGCGAGATGGTTCCACCTTTTATCGCGCTATTACTGGCAATCACCATGCAGCGCATTCCTTGCACGTAGCCAATACCTGCAATGATGCCGCCGCCAGACATAGAGCCGTCTTTGTCGTCGTGCATCTTGTAGCCAGCCAAGCTGCTGAGTTCTAAGAACGGCATATTGCGGTCAAGTAGCAGGTTGATTCTCTTACGAGGAAGAAGCTTTTTACGCTTCGCGAATTTCTCGCTTGCTTCTTGTTCTTTGGCGATGACTTTTTGTTCGATTTCTCTGAAACCGTTAATGAACGTTTCCATGGCTTCTTTGTTGCCTTGGAACTGTTCGCTGTTTGTTTCGAGTTCGGATACTATTTTTGGCATCTTAATACCTATTATTCTGCAGTTTCATCTTTGAATATATCTGGCGTAATTGAACGGTGAAAACCGTCATAAGACTCAGAGTTTTTAGCTTTTGGCAATGGCACGACGCGTCCACCTTGGGATGCTGCGCCATCTATTCGAATGCAGTCACCGCTAATGAAATTAGCGCCGTCGCTTAGTAGGAAGCAGATGACAGAGCTAACTTCTGCTTCTGTGCCCATTCTTTTAAGTGGTACAGCATCTTTTAAACTTGTAATCCAAGGTTTCAAGGAGGGAGGGTAGCTGTCCATTCCGCTAGACATTATCCAACCAGGAGCAATGGCGTTAACGCGAACCCCAGCACTTGCCCACTCAACAGCGGCTGTTTGTGTGAAATTCACCATGCCGGCGCGCGCTGCGCCAGAGTGCCCCATGTTTGGCATTCCGCCCCACATATCGGCTACGATGTTTACGATCGAACCGCCGTGTTTACTCATGCTTTGGATAAAGACTTCTTTTGCCATGAGAAAACCACCTGTTAGGTTGGTTCGCACAACCGTCTCCCAGCCCTTCTGGTTAATAGCGGTTAAGGGTGAAGGGAACTGACCTCCTGCGTTGTTCACTAAGCCATAAATGGCAGGGTTATTTTCCTTAATGGCTTTAACGCATGCTTTTACGTCATCTTCTAAGCGGATGTCGCAGGCGTGGCCTTCAGCAGAACCGCCATCTTCTTTAATCTCAGCGACAACCTTTTCGAGTTTTTCCAACTTGCGGCCAACAACAATAACGTGCGCGCCCAACTGAGCAAGCTCGTGTGCGTTGCAGCGTCCAATGCCACTTCCGCCGCCGGTGACGATAACCGCTTTATCTTTGAAAATATCGTCACGCAAAACTGATTTATATCCTGACATGCTTTTACAACCTCGTTTCTTACGTGTGTCTAGAGCGCTAGTTTTTTCTTCAACGCCGCTGTAATTGGAATGGGCATTTCAAGCAGTTGTTGGGCGAATGCTTTGCCCTGAGGGTCGACGCGTAAACTAGCGATGCCGCCACCACCCAAACTGTTTTCTAGTAAAAAGTTAAATGCATTGAAACCAGGCATTGCCCAGCGTGTTACTTTTCCATTCTCTGGATCTAAGGTGTGCGCCATCAAATCTGCTACGGCACTCTTACTTAAGGCTGCATTGATGAACGGTAAGTAGGACGCGTCGCGCGCAATGACCCCAATGTTCGAGTGGTTGCCTTTGTCGCCGCTACGAGCATAAGCCAGTGTTATAAGTGGCACGTTCGCATCGAGTGTTTCAGTCGGTAAGGCATACGGATTTTCGATTTTCGTGTCGTTTAGGTCATGATTCTCTGTGTCGACCTGAATGTCTTGAGTGTGCTCCCCCATTGATACGTAGGGGCTCAATCGGCCTTTATGAACTAAGCATGAAAACAAGCGAATCTTAGGCCACACTGTTGGGCGTCCACCCACCATGCCGGTGATGCCCGGAGCCATTCCTGTTGCTGCCTGTGCAATTTCTCGCGAAAACAAAACAAGTGACTTTTTATCAGGGCTCGCTGTCGAGATTTTAACGACGACTTCACGGCAGCCCTGAGCAGTCGCTTGCCGCCCGTAAGTGGTCTCCGTTCCAAGTAATTCGATACTCGTTTCTGAGTAAGGTTTTAAGCCTTTTGCTTCAAACATAGCGGAGGTCTTCGTAAGAATCGCTTCGGCAACGGATTGTGCCTTTGCCGGCGCATCTATTCCAGCGAGCAAGAAGGTGACAGCGCATTTGAAACCGTCAGGGTAGGTTGCTGATACTTTATAGGTCTCGCTCGGACCGCGCCCTGTCGCGCCAGATACGCTCACGATGTCATCGCTTACTTGTTCAAGTTGTACTGCCGAAAAATCACAAATGACATCGGGCAGGTAATACGCGTGTGGGTCGCCAATCTCGTAAACTATTTGTTCAGCAACCGTAGCGCATGACACTAAGCCGCCGGTGTTCTCCGGCTTTGTAACGGTAAAAGATGCGTCGTCGTTGACCTCAACAATAGGAAAGCCCATGTCGGCATAGCCGTCTTTGATCAAGTGCCAATCGGTGAAGTTACCGCCGGTGCAATGCGCGCCGCATTCAATAATGTGTCCAGCCAAGCTGCCTTGAGATAGCTTGTCGTAATCGTTCCACGACCATTTAAATTCGTGAACCATAGCGCCAAGCACAACCGCACTGTCCACGACGCGGCCTGTCACGACGATGTCCGCACCCATGTCTAGAGCGGCAGCAACAGCCGGCGCGCCAAGGTAGGCGTTCATGCTCACAAACATTGGCGGCATATTTGCACCAGTAAACATTTCTTTAACGCCTTCGTCTGCCAGTGCTCTCTTTTGTGGAAGTAAGTCGTCACCGGCAACCATTGCAATCTTTAGGTCGATGCCTTGTGACTCGGCAAGCTCTCTCAAAGCCTTTACGCAGGCTTGTGGGTTTACGCCGCCGGCATTACTTATTACTTTGATTTTTTGCTCTTTAATCTTAACGAGCAACGGCCCCATGACGGTCTTCACAAAATCACTTGCGTAGCCTGCTTGTGGGTCCTTCATTTTCTGGCCTGCCATGATCGACATGGTTATTTCTGCCAGATAGTCGAAGACGAGGTAATCGATGTCTCCTTTGTCTACTAGTTGCTGAGCTGAAGTCTCAGTGTCTCCCCAAAAAGCGGAAGCACAGCCAATTCGGATGCTGTTTTTATTTGTCATGGTGCCCCTTCGTATGACGTAGAAACGATGCGGCCTGTTTTTATATTGCTACTCACAGGACCAACACCAAAAAATACACTTAAACGACTTGCTCCGGTTTAACCATGGAGTGCGAACAAGCGCCCAGTTTCAATAACTTAACCATACCAAGCAAACGCTTGGTTTGTAAATGACTTATACAGCAGTTATCATTATTTTTATTTTTTGGAGAGCAGCAATGGCGGTAATCGTCGAGCAGGAAAAATTGGATCTGGTCGCAGACCTAGTGGCAGAAGGCAAGGTTACTGACCCTATCTCGGCAAAAGGTCGTTTACTTGCGAAAGCAGCCAAGCTCTTCAGGACGAAAGGCTATGAACGAACAACCGTTAGAGACTTGGCTGCCGCAGTGGGCATACAATCCGGCAGTATCTTTCATCATTACAAATCCAAAGAAGACATTCTTATGGCGATGATGGAAGAGGTCGTTATCTACAATACCCAGCTCATGCGACGCCGAATCGCCGAGACAGGCACAACCGAAGACCAACTATTAGCGTTGATTAAATGCGAATTAGATGCGATTACAGGTTTAACGGGTGATGCGATGTCGGTGCTTGTTTACGAATGGCGCAGCCTGTCGGAAGAGCATCAAGCCTATATATTGGGTTTGCGCAGTGAGTATGAGCAAATTTGGATGGATTGTTTAGAGCGCGCAAAGGCAGAAGGGCGTGTAGACGCAGACATCTTTGTGCTTCGACGTTTTCTAACGGGAGCGTTAAGTTGGACAACCACTTGGTATGATAAGTCTGGCGGCATGGACCTTGATGATTTGGCTCGTCAAGCTTTGAAACTTGCGATTAAGTGATTGAGGCGCCCTTTTTAGGCTTAGGTTTGGGTTCCTTGCTTTAGACGTCCTTATCTAAAACAAAGCATGATGTGAATGTTTTGTTTGCGAGTTCAAATTTTCTTATGCACCATAAGCCAAAGCGCTGAGCTAAATTAATTAGGAAGTATTTATGAGAGTATGTGGAGTCGAAATAAAAGGTAACGATGCCGTTATTTGTTTGCTGTCTATGAAGGATGAGATTTTTGATATTCCTGACAGCCGAGTTCGTAAGGTAGCGATAAATAAGCTGGCTAGCAGAGAGGACTTGAAATCGTTTCAGTTTGAGTTCGCAAAGCTAATGCAGGACTATAAAGTCGATAAGGTAATTATCAAAGAACGCCCAATGAAAGGGAAGTTTGCGGGAGGCGCTATTGGCTTTAAAATTGAAGCCGCGATTCAGTTGGTCGACGAATTAGATGTTGAATTAATGGCCCCTGTTGCGATTAAAGAGCACATAAAACAGCATCCAGTCCCAGTCTTGTTTTCTGATACTGGTTTAAAAGG
>JAWUYI010000019.1:0-11491 GCA_034110885.1 Oleiphilaceae bacterium | reverse complement strand
CGTGGCGACCGAAACGACATGCAAGACGAACTCGGAGATTTGCTTTTCCAAGTTGTGTTCTATGCGCAGCTAGGGCAAGAAGAAGAAAGCATCGATTTCAACGACATTACCGACGGCATTACACGTAAACTACTGCGCCGGCACCCTCATGTATTTCCAGATAAAAATCTTCGCGCGTTTCACCCAGAAGGCACTCACTTTACCGACGACCAAATCAAAGGCCAATGGGAAAGTATCAAAGCAGAAGAGCGAGAGCTCAAAGCCCGACTTAAGCCCAAGAACAAAAATGAAGACAGGCCTGAAGGGATTCTAAAAGATGTACCTCGCACTTTGCCCGCCTTAAATCGCGCAGAAAAGCTTCAAAAACGTGCCGCGCAAAAAGGCTTCGACTGGACTGAGATCGCGTCGGTGTTTGAAAAGCTAGAAGAAGAGGTCGCAGAGCTCAAAGTAGAGTTACAAATAGCCGAAGGTAAAAGCTTAAGAGAGCCTGACGTCCATAGCCGTCTGACCGATGAGATGGGGGATGTACTGTTTTGCTGCGTTAATCTCGCCCGCTTCCTAAAAGTAAGTCCTGAGGAAGCGCTGCGTAGCACCAATAAAAAGTTCGAAACGCGCTTTGAGTACATAGAAGCGCAAGTGCACAAACAAGGTCGGCGTCTCGAAGATTGCACCTTGGGCGAGCTCGAAGCTCTTTGGGTTCAGGCAAAATAGATATTTGTGTTCGTTCGAATTACAAGGTGCCGATCACTTTATCTGCCGCGCCATAGTATTTTTGTCCGCCATCGGCATCAAGCAATAAGCAGCTGTTAAACGAGGCAACGAGTGATTTTTCGTTGGTACTAATAATAACGGTTTTCTCTTCTAATATGCCGTTGTTAAGGGACGTGAGTAAGTTTGCATATTGCTTTGAACAGCCAAGTAAGGGTTCATCAATAATGATCAGGCCCTGACGAGCATCCCCTAGCGCGATGGCTAGGCGAAGTAATTGTTGCCCGCCGTTAGGAATAGACGCAATAAACTCTTTGCTCAAACGTGTATCAAGGCCATTAGTCAGGTAGGGCTCTAGCTCAAAGTGATTAATCATTGCGAGCATATCTGCTTGCCGTATCTGGCCATTATAAAGATAAAAATTTTCGCGCAAGCTGGTGTCGAAAAAGTGTGCATTAAACGGCACGTGTTTTACCGAATTGCGATAGCGGAAGCTATTGAATTGCCTAACGTTGTAGCTCTCGCTGAACACACTTCCTTGATAATTGGTTTCAAGTCCAGAGAGGATATTAAGCAAAGTGGTCTTACCACACCCTGGTGGGCCAACAACAGTAACTTTGTCTCCTGCCTTGATCTCAAACTCAAGATTTGTCAGTCCGGTTGGATTGCCAGGGTAACGATGCGTTAGCCCTGCAATTTTTAGATTGCCGTTTAAATATTCAATAGGAGGGCTTTTTTCTAAATGCTCTCGGTCATCTTTTAATGCCATGAGCGCATTGATTTGCTTGGTAGAGTTTTGGATCGATTTGAAACGTGTCAACGAATTGTATATGCCCATAATGGGCGACAGAGCTTTCCAAACCAAAATAATAATAACAATCATCGCACTTGGGTCGGCTAAACCTTCAACCACCGTCACGACCGCCACCACGATACTGGTGGTACCAATTACCTGAATAAAGCCTTGGCCAAACTGCTGAATCTTGTCGTTGGTTAGGCTCACCGCTTCAGAGTCGTTCAAACTCTGCGCTTGTGCGGTTCGAAACCGTGACTGAATCACCTTCAGAATCGGCAAGCCTTGCACGGAGCCTAAGTGCGATAGAATCTCGTTCCATTGATACGACACCAAAGCATTCGCACGAGAGTTTTGCGACGTGACGCGTTCGTAGATGTTTCTAGACACAATACAAAACAGTAGCATCGCAATAATGCCTACCACCACGGTTATAGCAGCAAGTCCAGAAAGCATCATAATGGCGATCATAAAGATAAATATGAACGGAAAATCAAAGTAGCTTAGGGTCGAGTCGGAGGTAACCAAGCGTCTAAATTGATCGATATCTTTGAGTCGCGCTAGCTGCGACGAAACCCCCGCGCTAGAGGTCATGGCATACGGCAGCCACAGTAATTTTGACGTCACGTGATACGAAATATAAATCGCCAACTCTTTGCCAGACTCGTCCAAAATGGTCATACGATACTGCTTAAACTTATACTCCATCGCTGCGGTAATAATAGCGCCTGCAGTCAGCCATATAAGGGTTTCGGTTGAGCCCGATGTGAGTGCGAAGGTATAGATCGCCATGATAAAAAATGGGTTAATCGCGCCAAGCATGCTGATGAAAAAGCTCAACCATGTCAGGCTTTTCATCTCTGAGCTATAGCGATAAAAACAATACTTAATCCAATTACTTCTGTCTTGAGATGCGGGCGGCGGCTCGCGGAATAGTTTTGAGTAACTCGAAACTGTAATAACCTTAGTGCCTTTCTTGGGAAAAGGCCGCTCAACGATGGCATCATTCCTATAATCGTAAAAACTCGCTATGCCTGCCTCAAGCTTCAGCAAAATTCCCGAAAAGGACTCAAAAGAGACTAGGCAGGGGCACTCGAGCATGGCTAGGGAGTGCAGGTCTTCTTGCTCTAAGGTTTCGCATACGTAGCCGAGCCGTGTAATTGTCTGCTCAAAGCTTAGCGGCTCGCGGGCACTCACTTCGAATACATCGGCCAGCATAGCGGGGGTGCCTTCCCAGCCCATTGCAACTAAAGAATAGGCAATGCCGCGCGCAATGGGGTTTACCTCGTAGTGTTCGGAAAAAGGGCTATCGGCAAAGGTTTGTAAGCGATAATTGATCTCGTCGAAGGCTACTAATGTGCTCATGAGCGCGCCGCCGTCTCATTTTCTAATGCTGGTGCAGAGGGCTTTCTATTAGCTGATGGCTCTTTACCAGCTGATGGCTCTTTACCCGCTGAGGGTTCTCTATTGGCTGAGGGCTCTCTACTCGCTGAGGGCTCTATCCTCTTAATGCTCTGAGCGAAACTCGGAGGCATTTCATAGCTCAAAAGGTCTGGGTTATCTCCATGTAATTTGTTCGATACTAGAATGCAGGTCATCGCGTCTATACGCGGTCGGAGGCACGCAACAAGGTGTTTGCCGAAACCCTTGTCATACACCAAGTCGATATCGTCAATAATAATCAGCGACTTGCTGCTTAACATTGCGCGAATAATGCAAAGCGAAAACCCAACTTGGCGCGAGAAGGGGGTATTGCTAGACCCTTTTAGTTCGGTATAAAAACCAAGCTTGAGGCCATCTATTTTGTTTTTGATATTAAGTGCTTCGCAGAGTGAATAAGCGGCTTTGTATAGCGCAGGTTGAAAGCAAGTGATGTTGTCGATAATGGTGCCTTCAACCAAACCGCTGTTGCGGTCAACGTGCATCACCATCTTGCGCCAGCTTGTATAGTTAATGTCGTTCAGGACTTTGCCATCGGCGAACACGTCTAAGTTTGTTGTATGCAGCTCTTTGCAGATTACTTGCGAGATGTACGACTTTCCTGAGCCCGACTTTCCATTCAAAACATAGAGCGTTCCGCTGTTGAACTGCATGTCTAGGGCGGGCACTTCGATCGATTTAAGCGTGATTTCTTCTGTCTCGACTTGGCTTTCATCCAAGTCCAAAATTTGGTTAAGACGCTCAAGGTACAGATTGTTAATTTTCCAGCGGCTGATGGTATGCATGATCTGTTGGTAAGGTGCGAAATAGCGGTTTGTAAGCAGGATAATTGCAGCCATTACACCTTGGCTGATAGATAAGTCGATGACCGACAGTGCACAGTGAACCACAACTAAAGACACAGACACTTGCTGAATGAGTGTTAAGCGCAAGCCAAACTCAGACTCAACGCGCTCAAACTGCAAAGCCAATTGCTCGCGCTGCTTAACCAGATCGTCCATTAGGTTTTCCATGCGAAATTCCATGGCGCTTGCTTTTAAGTTCATTGGATTCGACACGATCTCGATCACTTTCGAACTCGTTAGACCTTCTGCGTCAGACTTCAGCGCAAGTTGTTCGTTCTTCTTTTTGCTCATATGGCGCGCGATGGCCAACAAAATTAACGAAGACCCGAGCAAGGTCAGGCCAGACGCTAAGTCAATCAAGGCAATTATCACAATGGTGACCGCGCTGACCAACGTGTTGATCATGGCTTTGATCCAGTCACCCGCAAAATAGTCTTTTATGATCCCTATAGTCTGTATGCGTTCGAGGTATTCGCCGTTCGAAAAGGCATGAAAGCGATCGATATTTGCATGGCATATCGAGTCAAACACAGCGCTAGACATCTTGATCTCAAAACGTTTGACGAATTTAGAGACGAACTTGCCCTCGGCCTGCTTAACCAGATAGTCGAGCCCAATGCTAAATACGATAATGGTGTATAGAATCCACAGCGATGACATCGCTTGGTTTGGTACAATGCGGTCGAAAATAATCAAGATCGAGAAGGGTAGTACTAAGCCAAGAAATGTCGCGGCAAGGGTGCAGGTGATCAGAAATACACTGCCCTCAAATCCAAGCTTTGGTATGCGATCGATGTGTTTCATATCGTCACTTCTCGTTAATTCCGGCCAGAAACATTAAGGCCAAACGGCGCCAAAATATCATTCGATGAGGTCTTAATCGGGGTCATGCTTGCCGAAACCTCAGCAATGGTTTCCACGTTTAATGTGGCCTGTAAACGGTTGAGTTGCGCAAGGTTAGATAGGTAACTGTAGTACGTGCTGAAGTAAGTACGAATCGAATCAAACAATAGCTTCTCTGCCGACAGCACATCACTTAAGGTGCGTGTTCCCGTGTCATACGCCTTTTTAAGTCCACGATACGACGCCGCATTGGCCGTAATAATTCGTTTTTGATTCAGTGTCGATTCAGCATTCGCATTAATGTTATAAATCGTTTTAGCGAGGTCTTTTTGTGCCGTGCTTACAGCATTATCTAGGTCAATTTGAGCCTTTCGTACTTCACTCTTTGCTTTACTCAACTGGTAGTAATTCTCGCCACCGCTAAAAATAGGGACAGATAAATCCAAGCTATACACTGTGCTTTCGGTATCGCCGTTTGCGGGAGCAATATTTGAACTGCTGTTGTTTGAGTCGGTGACATTGTGGTTGATATTTGCGCTGAGAGACGGCGCAAAAGCAGAGCGCTTTTCTCGAATAACAGAGTTGCTTTTTTGTTGTGTCGAACGCGCTATGAGAATGTCCAAGTTCTGCGCTAACAGGGCTTGCTCGTAAGCCTCTGTTTCTTCGCGAGTAAGCATGTTAATGACTTGGCTAGGGTCTACATCAAAGCTTGGGTTTAAGGTTTGTTGCGCGATAGTCATTAACGCGTCGAGGGCAATAGACAAATCGCGCTGCGAGTTAACGAGGTTGTTCTTAACTTGGAAGGTTTTTGCTTGCGCTTCGTACAGAGAAGACTTTGCTATGTTGCCTCGGTCGTAGTTTTTCTGCAGTTGTTTTTCACGCGCCTCGGCCGACTCTAGTTCTAAGCGCGTCGTTCGTTCGCTCGCTAGAATTTTAAGCACCTCAATGTAGGCATCTAACACATCGGCAATCACCTGTTGTTCGGTGCGTTGCAAACGCAGTTTTTCAATAGAATATTCTTGCCGCGCTTGCGACATCCGGTACGCTTTACCTAAATCAATCAAGCTTTGACTGAAGCTAAGCTTGTAACCATTTTCGTTATAGGTGTTTTCAGTATCTGGGCCAGGGGTGTTGCCGGTGTTAAATTCATTCCAAGCCGTATTCGCCGAAGCGCTTAAGGTAGGAAGATAGCTAGCGCGTGATATTTTGGTGTCATACTCGCTTATCTCAAGGCTTGTGCGAGCACTCGCAATGTCGAGGTTATTGCTTAGCGCCACTTGAACCGTTTCGAGTAAGGTGACCGCAAAGGCCTGCGGTGCACTCGGTAAGAGCAAACAAACTAATGCACAGGCCTTTAGTCTGTGTAAAGAAGCTTTTGCGCGCAATACTACCACCGCTGCGAATGCTACGACCGCTGCGCACAGCATGTAGGCTCTCGACGTCATTAGTTTAGCTTCCTTACTGCGAGATAGTTTTTGATGACTTTTACAATCTCTTCATTTTTGTAGGGTTTGGTAATGACATAGTCCATACCTGCGTCAATACACTCTTTGCGTTCTTTTATGCCAGACAAGGCAGTTGCACCGATAATCGTGACGTGGCTATCTAGCAGTGTTCCATCGTCGGCGCGGATTCGACGGGTGGCTTCTATGCCTCCCATTCCGGGCATAATACAGTCCATAAACACCATCGAAGGGGTGTTCTGCGCGAGATGTTCAAGCGCCTCTTCGCCGCTATTCGCAGTGTCGCAATCGATACTAAACTCACTAAGTAACTGAGACAGAATAATCTGCTGAATTTCATCGTCTTCAACAATAAGCACGCGGTGTGCATCCGCGGCGGCATCTTCATTTTCGCTTTCAATTTGAGTCGCCAGCTTTCGAATAAACGACTCGGTGTCTGAAGGGCGATAAAATATGTGATCGACATACTCGTGCGCCGACTCTGCTAATTCGGGGTCAGACACCGAGAGCAGCAAATGAGTACTTGGGCTAATTTTCTTAAGTCGAGAGTTGAGCGTTTTACAAAACGAGGTCAGCTCGATGCCGGGAACGGTATCGGTGACTAAAAATGCGTTGTAATCTGCGGCTTTCGCAATCAGTTTGAAAATGTCATTTGGTGACCGAGCCCAATCAATTTGAGCGCCATAATGCTCGGTGGTGCGTTGAATGATTTCGCACTGCAAAGGCGAATCGCCACAAATCAAAATCCTTTTACCCTCTAAAGGCAGTGACTTGTCTGCGTAGGTATGCGGTGTAACGTCAATGTTGATACTGAGTTTGCTAACTTTGTGTGTCTCGCCATCGTCAGACTCGAGTTCGGACTCTGGCTTCAGCTCAGCGGTCGACCACGTAGCTGAAAAGTTGGCGGAAGCTTCCATCAAGGTATTTGACACGCTTTGGTTGCTTTGTTGAGGTTCTAGCTCCCAATTGCTGTCGTTAAGTGTTGAGATGCTGTAATGCGATGCATCTAAAAAAATGAGTTCAAATTGCAGCGAAATTTTGTCTATATTTTCAGATGATCGACATCTGATGTTTAAAAATGCTTGCGGGCTTTTCTTAATCGCGACGGCATTCGACATATAAAATAACAGCATCCAAAACATGGCTATTTGGTTACCGAATACCGCGGTTGGCATCATTGGGTCGACAAAACACTCTAACTTGCCATTTGCCCTACGAATTTTTGAGGATAGCGTTGACGACAAATTCGAAAGCAAATAATGAATGTCGATGCGCGCACTTTGACTGCTTTGTCCCGAAGACAGCAGGCGGTTAAAGTTCTCAGCAAGTCCATCGAGCATGTCTGTGGCTAAACTTATTTCGTGGGCCAAGAACACCCCGTGTTCATCGGTGTCTTTGGTGAGTACTTTCAAGCCACCTTGAATAGTGTGCGTAATACTGCGAATCTCGAAACCGATCATGCTGTAGAGCTCGCGATATAAATTGAGCTGATGGTCTCTGTCCTCGATTTCTTTTTCTCGCGCCAAAATCTTGGTATATACCCGCCGTTCGAGTTCGCTCAAATCGGAGCTGTTTAACTGTTCTTTGAAGGTGTCCACTTCCCAGCGAACCACCGCTTCAGAAGTATGATCCAGGCGCTTGTGAAGGTCGGCATACGAATGCTTTTGCAAGGTGAAGCGCACTTTGAAGCTGAGGTAGCTCAAAACAAAACACAAGATAGCGACAGCAGTTAGCAGCAGCATCATGTAGTTAAATTCTTGCTCTATAGCCTTGTGCGTCTGCGCCAGACTTTCGACCAAGCGTTGATGACTTTCGTTCAATAAAGGGATGCTGAGTTCAAGCGCTGCGAGAAGTTCGGCGCGATCACCTTGCTCAATGAATTTTCTCGTACTGAGCTCGAGCAGGTCGTAGTGTGTGAGCCCCGACAAACTCAACCACTTTTTTTCTTTTCCGCTTACATGTTTGAAGTTACTTAGTGCCTGTAGCAACACATGCGCTTCGCTCATTAGCGAGTCTTCACACGGACCTTGGCTTAAGCACGTTTGTGCACCCGACGTAAGGTTCTGTGCGTGTCTTAGCGCATATTCAGATTGATCGAGTACGCGCAGCATTTGCGCGTCATCACTATCAAACTGCCAGCGTGGCAGGTGCGTGAAGGCATAAAAAATCTGCACCATAAGAATGAAAACTCCCATGCCTACAAGTAGCATGGGAGAGGGTAACCGAGGGCCTATGCTGCGCCAGCTAACGCTCATCAAACGCGTCCTCTATAGCGGCAACAATCGGTTTCACAGCGTAATCAAGCACGGTTCGGGAACCGGTCTTAATGTCGGCGGTAAATTCCATGTTAGGGCCTAGGTGATAGCGCGCTCCATTGCGTTCTACATAGTCTGTTTCTAGCGCAATCTTAGCGAGGTAAAACTTATTGTCTTTCTCTTGAAACGAATTACGTGACACCGAAATCACTTCGCCTGCAACACTTCCATATTGCGTAAAGGTATAGGTGTCTAGTTTGATGCGCGCAATCTGTCCAATTTCAATAAAACCAACGTCTTTCAAGGGGACCTTGGCCTCTGCAATTAGATTGCTGCGTAAAGGCGAAATATCGGCAATACTTTCGCCTGGCGGCACGACCGCGCTTTGGTAATTAAAATGCACTTTATCGACCACGCCATCTACCGGAGAGACAACCTCGAGACGGGCGACTTTGTCACTGGAGGCTTTCAAATGTTGTTCTTTCACCGACAGTGACTGTCGGTTTGAATTTAGCTCTGCAAGGTATTCAGCGTTGCGTGTAAGGCGACCGTCACGCAATTGCTTGTCCAATTTTTGAATCAGAAAATTCTCATTTAAAATGGCTTCATCAAGATTTTCTATTTCTCGTAACATGTTCATTTTTTGCACGCGCATGTTTAGAACGTCGATATACGAAGCAACTTCGTCTTTGTAGAGGCTTTCTTTAATTTCGAGTTGTTCTTGGATGAGCTGAAGTTGCGAACGGGCGCTCTTAGTGCGTGTTTTCATCGAGGCAATGAGTTGGGTCTTATGCTCAATATCTAGGCGCATGATGTCGTCGGTAGACTGGTTCTTGGCGCTTTCCTGCCACCAGTCGTTGCGCTGAGCGTTAACGAGTTCAGAAGGGGCGCTAAACTGTTTAAAGTCGGGCTCTCTGTCTTCAAACAAAGCAGATAGGCGTTCAATTTCTAGTTGCAATGTAAGTGTTTCCGTAATCATTGCTTGGTGTTGCGAGTCGCGCTCTATTGCCCTTAGTCTGCCGATTACCTGACCCGCAAATACGCGGTCGCCTTCTTTAACGAGCATCTCTTCAAGCATGCCGCCTTCAAGGTGCTGAATTTTTTCGACGTCGTTTAATTGAATTAGCTCTCCACGTACAGAGGTCGCAATTTCAAGCTCAGCAAATGAGGCCCATACAATTAGTGACAAAAAACAAAAGATGACAAAAATTTGGATGCGGTGCGAGCGTTTCTGCCCACTTGAATGGCTAGGCTGCTCGTCGTCACGATGCTCTCCTTGCGAGCGCATCGCTGTTCTAATTAGTTCCTGCAAGTCACTCATAGCGTTCGCTTCATCCAATTCAACTCATACGCACTGGCCAAATAAAGATGAGCTATAAAACCCACTTAACCTTATGCTTTGGTATTGGCTATTTGCTCATTAATGTCGCGGATGCGTTTTTCCATATCAGCTACAAGGCTTTCTTCTGGAATATTACCGTCTCTAGCTGCCGACTCAATAGCGCCTGCTGCTGCGGCATCTTCTTCTGCGCACATGTTTGCAAGTGCGCCTTTAATCGAATGCGCTAAATGGTAAATTTCTTCGGTATTGCCTGAGGCAATCGAATCGCCGAAAACACTAGGCTTGTTGCCATATTGTGTTACAAAAATATCGAGTATTTTCTCTACGATTGTCGCGTTATTTCCGAGACGCACGCTGAGTCCTTCCATATCAATCATTTGCAGCCCTCACATAAGTTCACCTTCAAAATATAGTCCTTAACCTGATTAAGGCAAACCTTTTTGCGACAAGATGTTCTAAGAAGCAGGGTCGTAACCAAATGACGCAAACCGTTACAAAAATGTACATGTGAATCTGTGTAAACCGCTTTTTTCAAAAAGTCAGCGATATAAGGTGCTTAGTAAGATTTACCATGATGAAAATCACGCAAGTACAAGATTTAACAAACGTTTTCAATGTTATGGGGGTGATAAGGGGTGAACCGCATCTTGCAAAGATTACGTTTAAGACTAACTTATTAGCAATTGTCTTTTATTGGTCTGGGCAATCGTGCTTGTCATCAAAGCAGTTTTCTGCCGCTTGCCAGACCTTATTGTACTGTCGGAGAACACTGAATGGCTGATATTAACGACCCGAACAATCCAGAGAACATCAACAACGCAGTAGAGCAAGTTGATACCGCAGATGGAACGTCCTCAGGAACCCAAACATCGGGGTCACAGCAAAACCAACAATCGACCGTTACCTCAACTGTTGCGACCGGCACGGATGCGCTACAAACTCAAATTCTGGAAGAAGAGTTGGCAGAAGACTCGGGCGCTGCAACCGAGGACGCACCTGAAGAGTCAGCTTCGTCAGAAGATACGGCATCAAGTGGTCAGCAAGCAGTCGACAGTGAGCTGACGCAAGGCAATACGGTAGACAGCCAGTTAACAGACGAAGAAACCGCCCCAAGCTCGAGTGATCAAAACGCCGACCCTGGCGTTAGCACCTCAAGTAGTGACGGTTCAAGCGTTGGTACGCAGTCAGTCGGCGGCGATCAAACAGCAGAAGCCGGCGCGACAAGTGGTTCTGCAACGAGTGGCGCAGCAGAGACTGACGCAACGAACACCGAAGCAGAGCAAACAAGTGCGCTTGACGAGAACTCAGCCAGTGATACGTCTTCCGCAGACTCCGCAACAGACTCCGAAACGTTTCAAGTAAATGTAGAAGGTAGCAGCGCACAAGCTGGTGCGCGTGATACAGCCAATACCGACTTTGACTCTGAAACGGTTAGTGAAACCTTCCAAGTAGATGTGACCGATGTCAACGACGGCCCAGAAGCCGGCGATGCCATCGCGATGGATATCCAAGAAGACGGCACCATACTAATAACGCAGGCACAACTACTAGCCAATGCCTCGGATGTCGACGGTGATAACCTTACAGCCCAAAACCTTGTACTAGGCGATCCTGCTCAAGGCAGCCTTGTCGATAACGGCGATGGCAGCTATTCATTCTCGCCTAGCCAAGACTTTAACGGCGATATTGCGTTTTCTTATGACATCTCTGACGGTCAAGAGACCGTACCTTCGCAATTAAGTGTAAATGTTACTTCAGTTAACGACGCAGCGGCTGTGCAAGATCAAGCCTTCAGCACAGAC
>JAWUYI010000018.1:0-11582 GCA_034110885.1 Oleiphilaceae bacterium | reverse complement strand
TTCGTAGCCTCTTGTTTCTTGGCCTCTTGCTTCTTGTCCTCTTGCTTCTTGGCTTCTTGTTTCTTGGCCTCTTGCTTCTTGGCTTCTTGTTTCTTGGCTTCTTGCTTCTTACCGCTCTGACCTGGGCCATCAACGGTATTGCCTGTTGTTTTGCCATCTTTTGGCTTGTCGACGGAAAAATTATCCTTTAAAGGATCTTTGTCATTCTTTTTCTGCTCTTTTTTCTTGTCCGCCTCTTTCTTCTTCTCTGCCTCTTTTTTCTTGTCCGCTTCTTTCTTCTTCTCGCCTTCCTTTTTCTTCTTCTCAGCTTCTTTCTTCTTGGCGCCTTCCTTTTTCTTCTTCTCAGCTTCTTTCTTCTTCTCAGCTTCTTTTTTCTTTTCGCCGCCTTTTTCTTTCTCCTTCTCTTTTTCCTTGCCCTTCTTCTTATCTTCAAGTTTTACCGTGACAGTCTTGCTTTCTTCTTTCTTCTCAACGAGGTCAACTGGGTTCCACATTAAATACACAGCGCCCGACAAGTGCACAAAGACACTCAGCAGAACAATGAGGATGTATCGAGATCTATAAGCTTTTGGTAGCATTGCTTCGTCTTATTATCATTTTCAATAAACTACTGACGTGAGGAATCGACTTATGGGTGAAGTTTTGGCATTCAAGCGTCAATCACTCAAAGAGAAACACAAAGGCAAATCGCTTTGCAAGCACGGGTTTCACAAATGGAAGCTCGAAACTGAAACAAAGTTCGACAGTAAGCAGGGAAAGTTGGTTTCTGTGCACATCTGCGAACGGTGTAAGGCCGTAAAAAACACACTCAAATAAAACAAAAAAGCGCGCTCTGCTGCGCGCCTGTTCAAAGCTCTAAAACTATTGCTGCTGTTGCTGCATCGCTTTTATCTTTAACTTCTTCTCTTTATTTTCAGCAATTACTTTTTGCATCTCTGAACCGATATGGACTTCATTGCGCGCTTTTGCCAGCTGGATCTGGCGTTCCCGCTCTTCAAAGCGCTTAAGTTGGTCTGGTGTATGTTTTCCGAAGCATCGAGGACAACTAACCCCTTTCGTATAATGCTCGTGTTGCGTATCTTCTTCTGTGATAGGAAGGCGACATGCATGGCACTGATCGTATGCGCTCTTTTCTAACGAGTGGTTCACGGCAACGCGATTATCAAAGACGAAGCAATCCCCTTCCCACATGGTTTCAGCGGCAGGAACTTCCTCTAAATACTTCAAGATACCGCCTTCGAGATGATAGACCTCTTCAAAGCCCTGCTCTTTTAAATACGCAGTAGACTTCTCGCAGCGAATTCCACCGGTACAAAACATCGCTACTTTCTTGTTTTTCTCAGGATCCAAATGGTCTTTCACGTAAGCTGGAAACTCTCTAAAGGTTTCGGTTTTCGGATTAATTGCCCCTTCAAATGTTCCTATCTCAACTTCATAGTCATTGCGAGTATCAATAAGCACCACGTCCGGGTCTGAGATTAAAGCGTTCCAGTCTTTTGGCTTAACATAGGTGCCAACCACTTCTTTAGGATCAATACCCTCAACGCCCATAGTTACGATTTCTTTCTTTAGCTTAACTTTGGTGCGATAGAACGGTTGCTCATCGTCGAAAGACAACTTGAAGTCGATGTCCGAAAAAGCAGGAATAGCACGAAGCCAGTTCAATAAGGTATCAATGCCTTCTTGTGAGCCGGAGACCGTGCCATTAATTCCTTCAGATGCAAGCAGCAAGGTGCCCTTCACATCTAAACGTGTCATTTCGTCAAGCAGAGGCTGGCGGATAGTTTGGTAATCAGGGAGATCGACAAAGCGATACATTGCACAAACAGTGTATTGAGACATTTTATTTCCTTTTCAGCTGACTGGAACGTAAATCCAGCGCAATTAAAATCGAAGCGCATTGTAATGACTTTCTTTCTAATCGACAAATTTGCGAGTCACTCTTCGTCGAATCTCTCAAAATTCGACACCTTAGTTAACAAAACATCGATTCCAATTAAGCACTACATATAGTAATGCGCCCACAGTCGCATCTATCAATCGTGAGCATCGAAGTTTTTTTGGCATCCAAAAGCGCTCAATCGTGTCGCATTTTTGGCGGAACACATCGGACGAATTTGTCAAACTAAAAAGCCATGATAAATATTGTTTTTTTTCGCGATAGCATCTTCACACCACACTATATGCTGTTATAATTTCCTCCATCGCACCCAGATGTAGTGTTTTGTTTTGGTGACGAACAATATTTGGCTTGCACCATTTTGGACCGAAACTCGATAATAAATGCGGAATTTAGGGCTCAAATAGATTGCAAAGCAAGCTCTAGCGCGGCTTCGAGATGTTTTGAAGTACGAAGACTTAGCTAGACGATATTTTTAAAGACATACTATATATAGGGTTTCGTCTTGTACGATTCCAGACCAATAATCGCTTCAAAACGCAGCCATATAGATTAAGCGCTGCGGACATGTCCACAAGAGGCCGACAATGAATGCAAAAGTAGAACAGCTCGTATCTAAACTCCCAATGCAGGACACATCACTAGATATTTGGGAAACCAAGTATCAACTTAAGACCAAGAACGGGACACCGGTGGACAAGTCTGTCGAAGGGACATACGAGCGTGTTGCGAAAGCATTGTCTGCTGTAGAGTCGGATGAGAAAAAAGCGAAAGTTTACGAAGACTTCAAGTGGGCGCTAGAGCATGGCGTTATTCCAGCAGGCCGAATCATGTCTAACGCAGGTGCCGGAGAGCACAAGCCTGCTACATCGACAATCAACTGTACGGTTTCTGGTACAGTTTATGACTCGATGGACGACATTCTGCTAAAAAACCATGAAGCGGGCCTTACCTTGAAAGCAGGTTGTGGTATCGGATACGAGTTCTCTACACTCCGACCAAAAGGCGCGTATGTTGCTGGCGCGGGCGCCACTACATCCGGACCGCTTTCGTTCATGGATATCTTCGATAAGATGTGTTTTACGGTCTCCTCCGCTGGTGGCCGTCGTGGCGCACAGATGGCGACCTTCGACGTACACCATCCTGACGTTTTAGATTTCATCAAAGCAAAGCGTGAAGACGGACGCTTACGTCAGTTCAACCTGTCTTTGCTCATTACTGAAGACTTCATCAAAGCTGTTAAGAACGACCAAGACTGGAAGCTTTCGTTCCCAGTAACCGCCGAAGAAGTGTCTGAAGAGCATATCGATCTAAGCGATACCTCAAAGTACGTTTTCCGCTCATTCCCTGTGAAAAGCGGCTATGTTGTGAACACAGAAGGCTTAGTCGGCTGTCGCATTTATGAAACTGTCCAAGCGAAAGAAATTTGGGACAATATCATGAACTCAACTTACGATTTCGCTGAGCCTGGTTTCATCCTTATCGACAAAGTTAATGAGATGAACAACAACTGGTATTGCGAAAACATCCGCGCAACCAACCCGTGCGGCGAGCAGCCTTTACCGCCTTACGGCAGTTGCTTACTAGGATCGGTAAATCTTACAAAGTTTGTCGACAAGCCCTTCACGGACAAAGCATCCTTTAATTTTGCGAAATACCGTAAAGCCGTGCGTATCTTTACGCGCATGCTAGATAACGTTGTCGAAATCAATGGGCTTCCTTTAATGGGGCAGCGCAACGAGATCACATTTAAGCGTCGTCATGGCATGGGAATTCTTGGTTTGGGATCTACCCTAACCATGATGAAGATGCCATATGGCTGTGAAGAATCCGTAGAATTCACAGAAAAAGTAAATCGTGAAATGGCTTTAGAAGGCTGGCGCGAAGCTCTAGAGCTTAGTAAGGAAAAAGGTCCTGCTCCAATTATGGACGAGAGCTACACCGTTACCGAAGAAATGCTGATCAAGCGTCCAGAAATGTCGGCAGATGGATTCAATGCTGGCGATAGCATTAAAGGAAAAGTTCTACACGCCAAATACAGCCGCTACATGCAACGCATTGCGGACTTCGAACCTGAGTTAATCGAAGAGTTAGCAGAACATGGTGCTCGCTTTACTCACCATACATCGATTGCACCAACTGGGACTATTTCCTTGTCGCTAGCGAACAATGCAAGCAACGGTATCGAGCCAAGTTTTGCACACCACTATGCCCGAAACGTTATTCGTGAAGGTAAAAAGAGTAAAGAAAAGGTAGATGTTTTCTCATATGAACTTCTAGCCTATCGCCACTTGATAAACCCTGAAGCGATGCCGTTCAGTACGGACCCTGAAACGAAGCTTCCAGACTACTTTATTGCGGCAGACGAAGTCTCACCAAAGCAACACGTAGACATTCAGGCCGCAGCACAAAAATGGGTCGATTCTTCAATTTCCAAGACCGCGAACGTCCCTACTGAGTTCCCGTATGAAGAATTTAAAGATATTTACATGTACGCCTATGATAAAGGCTTAAAAGGCTGTACAACTTTCCGGTTCAATCCTGAAGCCTTCCAAGGCGTTTTGGTTAAGGAGTCGGATCTAGAGAAAACAATCTACGAGTTTACTTTAGAAGACGGCACAACCGTTAAAGCGAAGGGTAACGAAGAAATTGAGTATGACGGTGAAAAGCATACAGCGGCAAATCTCTTCGACGCCTTGAAAGAAGGCACCTACGGTAAATACTAATACGAAGCTGTTCGTGCACCTAGTGTGCACGAACGCAGAAAAAGGACATCATCATGGCTATTAAAATAGAAAAGAAAATTGTAGGTTATCAGGTTCAGAAAAATGATACCTTGGCAGCAGTGCCCGACCCTGTAGATCTGACGCCAGCACCGATAGAAATGAACGAAACTATCGAGCGCCCTGACTTTTTGCTTGGTTCGACCTACAAGGTTAAAACACCTGTATCTGAGCACGCTCTATACATTACGATCAACGACATTATCTTAAACCAAGATACTGACCACGAAGTACGCCGCCCGTACGAAGTGTTTATCAACTCTAAGTCGATGGAGCACTTCCAGTGGGTTATCGCGTTAACGCGCGTTATTTCAGCTGTATTCCGCAAAGGTGGCGATATCACCTTCTTGGTTGAAGAGATCTCTTCTGTTTACGATCCAAACGGCGGGTATTACAAGAAAGGTGGCGTATTTATGCCTTCTCTTGTTGCCGAAATTGGCGCAGTAATCGAGAAACATATGAAGTCGATTGGCTTAATCGAAGCCGATGAAATGAGCGACCATACAAAGCAAATTCTTGCTGAAAAGAAAGCTCAATTCGAAGAAGCAAACAAAAAACCGGAACCAGAGAGCGAAAGCAACCCGTTCCCTGCAACCGCTCAACTTTGCAAAAAGTGCAGCACTAAGGCCGTGATCATTATGGATGGTTGTGCTACCTGCCTAAACTGCGGCGATAGCAAATGCGGCTAAGCGTTTAACGCATTATCAAAAAGCTTTTAAGAAACCGTTACTTGCGCTAGCACGTAACGGTTTTTTTTATTTCGTTAGCCCAAAACGCTCTTTGAGCACCGAGATCGTCTCAGCACTATAGTCGTTCTGAATTCTTTCCAACTGGTTGTTCACCTGCAGTGTCTCATATGCGTGAATCAAGTCGTAAATCCACACGCCAGGCACAAAAGCAGATATCTGAGACTCGCTCACCTCTTCCTGCTCACCTTTTAAGTCTAGATGTACAGACAGCACGCGCAGGTCTGCCTCATAAAGATTAATCGTACCGCTGTTAAATAGTACGCCATCAAAGCTCATTGCACCGCCACCCTGCTGCATATACTCTATCTGATACGACTTATTGTTTAGCTCAAACTTTATGCGCTGGGCGCCCGACTCAAGGGTAACAATTCCGGTGCTTAAACTCGCTGGAACTATATTCTCTTCAATCTTGATCTCTAAGCTAGGTTTGTCTCGCAAGGCTTGATAAACAGCAAGTAAGCGCTTATCCAAATGAAGTATTTTAGCCAGTTTTCGGCGTTCCCTAATCTCGTTAAACACTTCTAGGTTAGTTAGCTGTCCTTGCCGTTCAATCCGTTGCAGCGCTCTCTTTATTGTCGACTCTAAATGATCGAAGGCAGAGCGCACTGAAAGTAAGGTCAGGTCTTGATGGGTATGAGACAAATGAAGCTCCGAGTACCGCCATTAGGCGTTTTTTCTTATCAGTGATTATCAAACTTATTAAAGTATGGCATATTATCGTAGATAAACTCGTCAATAGTAAAGTTTGCCGAAATATGCAGCGTGTTTACCAATATATTCGACAACGAAATTCATTTCATATGTCGTTTTGTACCACTCTCAACTGTTCAAAATACTAGGATGTATCAATGATTAAGAACTGCCTCTTTCCTGTAGCCGGATACGGTACGCGTTTTCTGCCAGCCACAAAGGCGATGCCTAAAGAAATGCTACCTTTGGTGAACAAACCCTTAGTTCAATATGGCGTCGAAGAAGCGCAAGAAGCAGGGATGAATAACTTTGGGTTTGTTACGGGGCGCGGTAAACGCGCCATTGCAGACCATTTTGATATTAGCTATGAGCTTGAACACCAGATACAAGGCTCTGGCAAAGAAGAGCTACTAACCGATATTCGCAAACTAATCGAAAACAATACGTTTTCGTTCACTCGCCAACATCAAATGAAGGGTCTTGGTCATGCGATTCTATCCGGCCAAACACTTGTTGGAGACAACCCATTTGCAGTTTTGTTAGCGGACGATTTATGCGTAGGTAATGAACCAGGAAACGGTGTATTGAAACAGATGAGCGAGCTGTACAATCAGTTTCGTTGCAGCATTGTGGCAATTCAGGAAGTCCCAGCCGACCAAACACACAAATACGGCGTGATTGCCGGTGAGTCAATGAAAGACGGCCTGTACCGCATCACGGACATGGTCGAGAAGCCGGCTCCTGAAGATGCACCTAGCAACCTAGCCATTATAGGCCGCTATATTCTTACGCCTGATATTTTTGACATTATCAAAGACACCCCTCCAGGCAAGAACGGAGAAGTTCAAATTACTGACGCGCTGATGACACAGGCACGCAAAGGATGTGTTTTAGCGTACAAGTTTAAAGGCGAGCGTTTTGATTGTGGAAGTGTCGACGGATTCGTTAAGGCAACTAACTACGTCTACGAAAACATCTATAAAGGTTAGGTAAAATCAGGCCACCCTCTTGACCTAAAACTAGTGGCAAGCGCTAGTGGCTTAGTGGGTGGCTTATTTATTAACGGAAAAACCCAAAGCCACCCGCGAGCGTTCGTTCTAAGAGCCGGCTAGCTGAAGGATCAATTCTTTATTTTGCGTATTACTGCGTCGGAATTTACGCAACAACTCTAGCTCCTGCTCGCTAGGCAGTACCTTCTCCATCTGCTCATCGAGCTCATTGATTGATTGGTTTAAGTCCCCGTCGAGGAGCGAGGGGGTCAGCCCGGGCAGATCCAACTGGGTAATGCTGTCGCTCGAAGGCGTATCTATAAAGTACTCTAGCGACGCGCCTGTTTTAAAACAGATATCAAACAAATTTTCTAAGCTAGGGTAACACGGCGCAACATCACTAGAATTTTCCCAAGCACTTACAACGCTTTCGTCTAATGCGCATAGATCAGCAATGTCTTTTACAGAAAGCTTATGGGTCTCTCGAAAAAAACCAAGCTGTTTGCCGAAACTTTTAAGGTACTTCATCTATTCAAAGCCTAAAAATAATATGAACTAACTGTAGCTTTTAACTATAGCACCGAGCTTCGATTCTGCACGAAAAACCTACGAAAAAACAATCTTCTAGCACGACTTAATTAAAGCCATGTATGAAGTTATAGAATACGGAAAATCTTAGACTAGCAGCAGAAATATGACACAAGTATAAGTAGCATCAAACGGAACGGTTTCGCCAGTCACTGAAGGGCCCAACATAGGGTCAACAAAGGACCATTGAACTTTGGCGAGAAAACTTTAGCCCCGATGTCTCAGTCGTGGCTCAGCCATACCGTCTGATATGGGTTCAACTCAAGCTCGTCTCTTACGTTATTAATATGAGAGCCGGATATTAAATCTCGCCAATCATGAAACTCTGTTAGATTTATCTCGCTAAGGTGAATCGTTTGATGAGTATCACTCACATTGTTGATGCAAAACACCGACTGTTTTCTATCAATACTTTGACGCCAAAAACCAAATATCTTTTCACCAAGGTGCAAAGTAAATTGCGTCGCATTTGGATGGAAAGCGGGTTGTTTGATTCGTAATTTTAACAAGGCACTCAAGTCCTCATACACCGAATGGTGGGGGCTATTCTGGTCCTGAAGGACATTCTCTAGCTCTGACATTTCCCAACGGTGGCGGTTGATCGCCCTATTCTGATTAGTATGCGTGAGTTTCTCGTTATCATTTGGCGTTGCAACCAAGCTATGGATGTAAAGCCCTGGTATTCCTTCTAGTGCGAACATAATCGCATGAGCACAAACAAATCGAGCAACATTCCATTTGTCTGGGCCTTTCGTTGTTCCTTGCAATGCGTCGAACAAGGCGATGTTGATCTCATAGGGCTTGTTCGCCCCGTCGTCTAAGGCACGCATCGATATGCGCCCACCAAAACTCTGCATAGTACTGATTAAAACGTTTATTTCCAGTTCAGTTAATAGCCCCTCTGCAGGTCTAAGCCCTATGCCATCATGCGATGCAATAAAATTAAAATAGGCTGTGCCGTTCTGGGCCGGGGGCATGCTCATCATCCACTGTTTCAAATAGTGGCAATTGCCTGTTATCAGCGTATTGACGAGTAACGGCGGGAGCGAAAAGTTGTAAACACAATGCGCCTCGTTGGCATTACCAAAGTATGAAAGATTCTCTCGATTTGGAATATTGGTCTCAGTAATAATCACGGAGTCCGCTTGTTTGTGTTCTAACAGGGTTCGTAACAGGCGGACAACTTCATGCGTTTGAGGAAGATTTAGGCTACTTGTGCCGGGTTCTTTCCACAAAAATGCGATTGCATCGAAGCGAAAAATCCTAATTCCTTCGTCCAGATAGGCCTTTAGAATCTTAACGAAGGTTAGTAAAACTTCTGGATTCCTGAAGTCAAAGTCGACTTGGTCGTGACTAAAGGTACACCACACATGTTTGACACCATCACTCGTTTCAACGTCCCTTAGCAAACTGGAGGTTCTAGGCCGTACCACTTGAGATAGGTCGAGAGAAGGGTCGCATGTGTAAAAAAAGTCACTGCCTTCTCCCTGCCCCTTAATAAAATTGTCAAACCACAGGCTCCGTGATGAACAATGATTAATCACTACATCCGCCATCAGTCGATAGTCTTGCGCTAAGGCGTTTATGTCAGTCCACGATCCAAGTGATTCATTGACTTGAGTGTAGTTAATAACCGAAAAGCCATCGTCCGAGCTATAAGGGTAAAAGGGCAAGATATGAACACTATTCACAATCTCTTTGCAGTATTTATCGAGGAATGTTTTGAGGGTGACAAGTGGTGGTTCGAGCACCGATTCAAGCGGAGACGCACCGCGACTAACTGAGTCACCGTAGGTTATCAGGATCACGTCTTCTTCAGACCATTGATTCACATACATACCCGGCGTGCTCAACGAGGTTCTTGTGCTCTCGTCAGCGAGGCCAATCGCTTCAATCAGCTCTTCAGCAAGCTGGATCGAGGTTTTATCCGTGGCCACATCTGCGTAAACAAATTCAAGCTGATCGACAAGCTTGTTCAATAAACCCTCAAACACTTCCACTACGCGCCTCCAAATTCCTTGTTATCCAACTCGACTGCCTCATTCAACCTCTCCAATACATCAGGCATTGCGCTAATAACTCGGTTCCAACTTGCAATAAACGGTCGCTCCATTGGATTATCCAGAAAGTGCTGGCCCGCCTTCATAATGTTGGAGGCAAACATTTCAACCGCCTTTTCTTCTTGGTGAACGTCAAGCTTTAGCCCGTTCATCATCGCGTCGTTATAATAGGTCTCAATAAAATCCAGAGCGATACGATAGTAAGTGGCTTTTAATGAGCGAATTGTTTCTGATGTGAACGTTTCGCCTTGGGTGGCAAGTTTTCTAAATAGGGCCTTCGTAATATCGATAGACATTTTGGACAGTCCACCTTGGTCGTCATGTAAGGACAAATCTTGGTGTTTGTGGTCATAGATGTGCGCTATATCAACTTGACATAAACGGTTATGCGCATAGTTTCGGTACATTTCAGACAGCACACCTATTTCGAGACCCCAATCGCTAGGAATACGGATATCCTTCAACACATCTAGCCTGAATGAGAACTCGCCCGCGAGCGGATAGCGAAAGCTGTCCATGTACTCTAAATAGTCCCGATAACCCATCACTGTTTTGAAGGACCGCAGCAAAGGAGTTACAAGCAAGCGACTGACGCGCCCGTTCATTTTTCCGTTAGCGACACGGGAATAGTAGCCTTTGCAGAACTCATAATTGTAGTGTGGGTTGGCGACGGGATAGATCAGGCGGGCAAGCAACTCTTTGTTATACGTCACGATATCGCAATCATGCAACGCAACCGACTCAGATCGGTTCGACGCTAAAGTGTAGCCCATGCAATACCAGACGTTACGCCCCTTACCTAGCTCTTTTGGCGCAACGCCCAAGGCATTTAGTTCTGCATCTAAAGCTTTAAGTCTCGGTCCTTCATTCCACAAAACCCGATGCCGCATCGGCAACTTTGAGAAGAACGACAGCGCGTGACGGTACTGTTCTTCGTCCGCTCGGTCCAAGCCAATAACGACTTCACCAATATATTTAACTTCGCTCAGTTGATTAATGATATTCGGAAGCGCATCGCCTTCAAGCTCACTGTAAAGAGAAGGCAAGATCAAGCCCATTGGTCTTGCTTCGGCGAATTTTTCTAACTCTTGTTCGAGATCATCGTAGCTTCGGCAGCTTAGATTATGCAATGTAGTGATGATTCCGTTCTGATAAAAATCTGCCATGATCGCCTCTTCTGTAGTTTTCGATGTACGTGGTTAAGCTTGTTCAACAAAGGTTAAACTAAGAAACTGCCTTATCGCTTCGTCCCAGCCTTTTGGCCCATAGTTTAAGGTTCTAATTTCATTTACAGGCGTGTTTATGTCTAAGGTCGAATTCGTACTGCTCTTAACGACAATAGGCTGATCACATGCCTCTAGCATCTCAATGTCATTGCCACTGTCACCCAACGCCAAAGCGAATACTTTCGCACCAGGAAATGCTTTCATAAACTGCTGTTTGAGCCACACCAATGCCTGCCCTTTGTTATACCCATTAGTCAGATGAAGAAAGCGACCGCCTTGCAAAACTGTGTGCCCCTGCTCTTGCATAAGTTGAATAAACGCAAACTTCTCATCGTCGGTCCCACACCATAAAATAGGTTCGGAATACTCCCGCTCGTTTGCAAGGTGCGCCTGAGCATTGGACAAGGATGTTGCACGCATGATTTCATCCACGCCCATTTCGGAGAAAGTTTTAAATTTCGAACGCCATTCCGATGGCAGTGCTTTTACTTCGCGAACCCAATAAGAACGATCAGGAGCGAAGGCTTTACACCAATACGCACCCTGATCAAGCATGCTGTCGTCAGTGAAGGAGAAGTAACCTTTAGGGATATATAT
>JAWUYI010000017.1:0-15187 GCA_034110885.1 Oleiphilaceae bacterium | reverse complement strand
GACGCGCATTAAATCAAAATCTTTTGGTGTGAAAATTCGTTTCACGCCTTTTTGATGTAAGGACTGAAAGTCTGGAGTAGGGATGATGCCGCCTAAAATAACCGGGATATGCTCTTTTGCGCCGTGAGACTCTAGCTCGCTAAAAAGCTGGTCGATAATTTCGTTGTGAGAACCAGATAATAAAGAGATGCCGATAACGTCGACATTTTCTTCTAAAGCGGACTGGACGATGTCACTTGCACTGAGTCTAATGCCGAAGTAGATGACGTCAAATCCAGCATGGCGTGCCGCAACGGCAATCATTTCAGCGCCATTCGAGTGACCATCTAAGCCGGGTTTTCCGACAACGATACGAGGGCGATAGCCAAACTCTTTAACGAAGCTATCAATTTTTGCGCGGACTTCATCGAGAGTGTCGGACTCTATGTGCAAGGCTTGTCCGTCAACACCTGTAGGTGGGCGGTACTCTCCAAAGCTATCACGAAGGGTGTTCGACCACTCCCCGGTTGTTACTCTAGCTTTCGCACACTCAATGGATGCTTCCATGAGATTAGTGCCAGTCTTCGATTCGTCGCTCAAACGCTTCAATGCCTCAGCAACGCGCTCTTCATCGCGTTCAGAGCGGGTTTTATTTAGTGCTTCAATGGTGCGTTGCGCTGCTTCCGCATCGACCATGAATATGCCGCCATCTTGATCTGAAACGAGCGGCGACTCTATGCCGTCAGCCCATTTGTTTTTACCGACAACAATTTGCTCGCCGGTAACCAATTTGCCCATTCGCTCGCTTTGGGAGCTGACCAATGCAGACTTCATGTAACCAGAGCGCACGGCCTCAACGCCGCCACCCATATCGATGATTTTTTCGATCTCTGCGTAGGCTTGAGTTTTTAAATCTGCGACTTTGGATTCAATGACTTTTGAACCGTCAAATATGTCAGGGTATTCAAGTAGATCTGTTTCGAAGGCGAGAACCTGTTGTAGGCGCAAAGACCACTGTTGATCCCATGGGCGCGGAAGCGATAGCGCTTCGTTCCATGCGGGTAATTGCAGTGCACGGCAACGCGCTTTTTGAGAAAGCGTTACGCCAAGTGTTTCGATCAATATTCGCCATGCATTATTTTCAGGCTGCTCTTCGGTTAGGCCGAGAGAGTTAACCTGAACGCCATAACGAAAGCGGCGGAATTTAGGGTTTTTGATGCCGTAACGATCTCGTGTGATCTCGTCCCACATTTCGCAGAATGCTCGCATCTTGCTCAACTCTTCAACGAAGCGCATGCCCGCATTTACGAAGAATGAAATTCTACCTGCACAGCGCTCAAACTCTTCATCCGAAAAGCAATTTCGCTCTTTTACGGCGTCTAGAATGGTAATTGCCGTGGTTAAGGCAAAAGCAAGTTCTTGTACCGGGGTCGCGCCTGCTTCTTGGAGGTGATAAGAACAAATGTTCGAAGCATTCCAAGAAGGGATGTTATGCAGGCAGTATTCATACATATCGACAATTAGTCGTATCGAATCTTCAGGAGGGAAGATGTATGTACCACGTGCTAAGTATTCTTTAATTAGGTCGTTCTGAGTGGTGCCTTTTAAATCTGCGACATTAACACCGCGCTCTTCTGCCAATGCAATGTAGAGAGAAAGCAGCCACATCGACGTGCCATTAATGGTCATCGATGTATTCATTTGATCGAGCGGAATATCGTCAAACAATACATGCATGTCATCGAGCGAGTTAATAGGCACGCCTACTTTGCCAATTTCTGGTTTCGCGATTGGATCGTCGGAGCTATAGCCACACTGGGTTGGCAGATCGAGGGCGATACTTAAACCGGTTTGTCCTTTAGCAAGATTGCTCTTGTAAAGTTGGTTCGACGCCCAGACATTTGTATGCCCAGCATACGTTCTGAATATCCATGGGCGATCTTTTGTCGGATTGCCTTCTTTGTCGTAAAGCTTGTGGGCTATCTTGTTATTCTCTGAGCTCATGGTCAGGTCCTGTTACGGTTTTCGCTTCGCTATTCGGCGTGATTCTATTGCTATTATTTAGCTTGTTCGATTAAGGCTCGCGCAATCACTTTTAACGCCAGCGTTTCTTCGGCGCCCTCAAAGATTGACAATACTCTGGCATCAATCCAATAGCGGCTTACTGCGGCTTCTTCTGCGTAGCCCATGCCACCATGAATCTGCATCGCTTCTCGGGTTAGCCACTCTGATGTTTTACATGAAAACAGCTTTACAAGACTTGCTTCCATTTGGCCTTTGCCTTCGTCCATTAAGCGTCCAACCGCATAGGTGAACTGTCTCGAGGCAGTTAGCAGTGTCGCCATGCGTGCAATTTTAACCAAGGTAAGTTGATACTCGCCCACGGGTTTGCCAAATACCTTACGGTCTTTTGAATACGAGATGGCTTTGTCGTATGCGGCCTGCATTACACCGTTGGCACGCGCTGCGGTTTGAATTCGACCACCTGCGAAGCCAGCCATCGTGTAGTAGAAGCCTTTTCCTAATCCTGCTTCGCCACCCATTACATGAGAGTCTGGTACGAAAACGTTGTCGAAGAAAACGTCAAACGAGTGCATGCCCCGGTAGCCGATTGTTGAAATCGCTTTGCCGGTGATTTTGCCTCCACGCTCAAGTTCATGCTCAAACGCATGACCGTCAGAAGACGGTTTTTCAACCAAGAACATACTTAAGCCTTTGTGACCGAGGCTCATGTCTGGATCTGTACGGGCAAGTGTTAACAAAACTCCAGCTTTTCCGCCAAAGGTACACCAGGTTTTTGCGCCATTTAGAACCCAGCCGCCATCGACACGTTCGGCCTTTAACTTCATGCCCGCAACGTCTGATCCGTAATCGGGCTCGGTAATTGCGACTGCACAGAAAGGGTCGGCACTTGCCAACTTAGGAAGCCAGTATTCTTTCTGCGCTTCGGTGCCGCCTGAAAGTAATGCTCTAGATAGAATTTCTGGTCGAGTAATTAAGCTACCCGCCGCGGCAAGGGAGCCTCTTGAAAGTTCTTCGGTTACGACGATCATCCCCATGTTGTCTTCTTGGTCGTCTGGCTGCAAACCGCCAAAGCGCTCAGGAATGGATAAACCAAAACAACCCATCTCGATTAGGGGGTTCAGGATTTCGTCAGGAATCATCAAGTCTTCACGATGAATATGTTCTGCCAATGGCGCAACCTCGTCGGCAGCAAATCGTTGGAACATTTCGCGCATAATTTCTTTGTCTTCGTCGAGCATGTAATCAACGGTATGGCCGTTTTGCTCTAGCATCTTTTTGCCTAGAGACTCTAAACATGCGCTGCTGAGTTGCTCTTTACAAAACGACTTAGCCGCTTTGTTATCGAATGTTTCGCTTACTGATTCATCGTTCAAGCCAAATTCTTCATTGCGAAGGCTTAAGCGGTTTTTAGTGTTTTGAATGGCTTCCGCGGCAAATGCTTTTGCTAATTGCTCGGCGACAGGGTTGTTAGCTCTATTCGAATAGTCGATGAGGTTTTTTGCGGCGGATACTTCAGCGGCGCAAAATGCGATCTCATAAGACAGCAGTTGGTGCTCGTCTAGTTTCTTGCCTGAAAGTCGGCCGTTATCACCTTGACACGCTTGCTTGATATGGCTGAGGGATGTGTCGATGAGATCTTGTACTTGATCTAAAGTGTTTGCAGCATCGTTAATGCTCAGGCTAGTCGTCGTTGTCAAAGGAGCCTCTCCTATTGCGCGTTACTTCATGGCGTTGATGACAGTAAGTTGTCTTCGCCGGTGTGATGTATCCTCTCAAACCCTGCAACAGGAACTCGCTCCCGTGCGGTTATCGACTCAACTATATTTAGGAGGGCAATCATAACCAAGTTGAAGGCTAAAAACAGCATGCTTGCGGTTTAGGGGATGAAAAAACCTGCTGGGGTTTGATGAGATGTGATTTATATCAATCTTCGACTTGCTCGTTTGCGTAGCGGTTGCGTCCGCGATCTTTCGCCAAATAGAGCGCTGTGTCAGCGGATTTAACGAGTTCAGATCGATTGATGGCTTGCGAAGCGCAGGTGGTTGCGCCCCCAGTCGAACAGGTTATTTGAATCTGTTTTCCTTCAAACTCAAAGGGCAGGCTCGCGACCTTTTGCACTATTCGTTCACCAAGAACTTGAGCCCCATCTTCATTGGTATTTGGCAGCATCACGATGAATTCTTCGCCACCATAGCGAGCCACGCAGTCGGTAGGGCGTTTGAATTCGGCTTCTATGCATTGCGCTACTTTTTTTAGGCAATGATCACCAAAGAGGTGTCCGTAGTTGTCGTTGAGCTGTTTAAAATAGTCCAAGTCAATCATTAAAAGGCTGATTGATGATTTTAGTCGAGAGCTTCGTTTCCACTCTTTTTCAAATTCAACATCGAAGTACATGCGGTTTTTTAGCTTAGTTAGCGGGTCGGTGACGCTTAGTTTTTCCATTGCTTCAGCGCGTTCTTCAGCAACCAAATGATTCGTGATGGCCTTCCAGTAATCGTTTTGTACGGAGTTGGAAGCCGCAAAGATGTAAGCAAGTGACGTTGTTATGAGCGCCGCGTACATCATGCCCTCTTGGTCACCGTTGATCAGAAAGACTGTAATGCTGGGGGCAAACATAAGTACCGGATAAAGAATGCGTATTTCATTGGATATACACAAGGTTGCGGTTCCGCCCATTGCAAAGGCGGCTAGAGTAATAAGGATGGGGCCGTCTATAACCATAATGTTTGGGTCGTAGAAGACCCAAGCGCTCATAACTCCCCAGTGAAGTGCGCCAAGAAGGATGCTGCCAACCAGCCAAAAGTTAAGGATGTGGATATTGTTCTCGTTAACTCGTTTATGAACAAGTAGATGGGTAATGCGGATGGCAAATAGGGCAAGCAGTACAGAACTGTTTAGGATAAAAAATGGCGGGTTTTTCTGGTCTAAACCAAAGCCGAAGCTAATGGCAAACCAGACTGTGACGTATATAAAAATTCCTGGTTTGGCTCGATTGGTTAGGTCCAGAAAAGCTTGGATTTTTAGTTGGTCATGATAACAGGGTGTCGTCATAAATATTCTCTACTCTTTCCAGCTATGGGTGCAACAAGACTTTGCCTAACTGCGTATTTGATTGCAGAAATTCAAATGCTTGTGCGTAGTTATCTAGATCGAAGTGCTTGGAGATTGTTGGTGTGAACTCTCCGCTATTAAAACCGGCCGTTAATATATCGACCGCTGTGCGCAAAGCTGAAGTATCGTTAATTGTTTCATCTAAGGTGTAACCGCGCATTGTTAGCTTTCGCTTCATTAGAACACCCGCATGAACGTTCATAGGGCGCCGGTCGAGCATGCCGTGCACAATGTAATGTGCCTGTTGGGCAGAACTTTTAATAAACGCATAGCTGCTAGGGCCCGCCACGGCATCAAATATGATGTCTAAACCTTCTCCGTTGCTCTCTTCCCGCAATACATCTGCAAACTCTGCAAGTTTGGTCTCATCTTTAGGTTGCACGATTATGCTGTCTGCCTTGGTTGAGGCGAGTGCGTCTAGCTTGTCTTGCGAGCTAGTGCATGCAATAACGTGCGCACCTAGATATTTTGCTATTTCAATAGAAGCGAAGCCAACCGAGCTAGACGCAGCGTTAATAAGTACAGTTTTGTCTTTTAGGTTGGGGGCGCAGTGAAGTCCGCCCCACGCATTCAAATACGCCATCCAAATTCCACCTGCATTCTCTGCGGATACACTCTTTGGAACGGGAAGTAATTGCTCACCAGTCAGAGTGACGTGCTCGGCAAGGCAGCCTTGATTCAAGGGCTTGATCCGCATGGGACACGTTGCCACCAAATCGCCTTCCTTGATGGTGTCGCCTAGAGCGTTTTTTAGGGGCCTAGTGGGCGATGCGTGTTCAACATAACCCGCGCCCTCAAATCCTACGCGTGAATTAGGTTCAGGTTTTATAAAGTACTGGTTATTGCAAAACAATACGTCAGCCCGGTTCAGTCCGATAGACGTTATGCGGACGCGGCATTCGTTGTCGCCAATGCTGCCGATCGACTCATCATCTAAGCTCAGTGAGTCTATGTGCTCGGGCTGTTTCAATCGTAAGGTGCGCGACATGTTTTGTATTTTTGGGCTCTTGGTGTTGTAAATGTTGTTATTAAGTGCTCAATTTCTGCTATCGAAGGATAGTCTATAACTTGTAAATGGAAAAGAAACTCATGGTGCTTGTTAGGCCGCTTCTGATAGGCGAGCACTAGAATTAGCCGAGCGCCTAGTTTATGCTTTGCTCCCGATCTATAAGGGGACTATTTAAGCTCTTTGTGGACATAATAATATTTTTTTCTCTCCGTTAATCTGTAGGTGAAACATGGAAGCAATTCTTACTGGTATGCGAGTCGTCGAGGCGTCTGCGTTTGTAGCAGCGCCGCTTGGTGGCATGACTTTGGCGCAGTTAGGTGCAGATGTTATTCGCATAGATAATGTGGGGGGAGGGCTAGATTACAAACGCTGGCCGGTCACGAAAGATAACGAGAGCCTATTTTGGGCGGGTTTAAACAAATCTAAGCGATCGGTGGCGATTAATTTTCGTTCTCCTGAAGGTTCGGAGTTGGCGAAACAAATTATCACCGCGCCAGGCGAAGATGCTGGTATGTTGCTGACGAACTTTCCTCCTAAGGGCTGGTTAGACTACGAAGATTTAAAGCAGCGGCGTGAAGACTTGATTCAACTTACCGTGCAGGGGGATCGTCACGGTGGATCTGCTGTCGATTATACGGTGAACCCTGCGATAGGTTTACCGTTTTTGACGGGGCCTAGCGAGTCGAAAGATCCTTCAAATCATGTGCTGCCAGCATGGGATTTGGTTACGGGGCAAATGGCAGCGCTTGGATTGCTTGCAGCTGAACGATATCGCTCGCGAACGGGCAAAGGGCAGCATACAAAAATAGCGCTTGCAGATGCTGCTATGGCTGTAATGAGTCATTTGGGTTTTATTGCAGAGGCACAGCTCGGTATCGAGCGTCCAAAATATGGAAACTATCTGTTTGGCGCATTTGGTCGAGATTTTTCAACGTCTGATGGCGCGCGTGTCATGGTGATCGGTTTAACCGGACGCCAGTGGAGGTCGCTTTGCGAAGCATGTGAAGCGTCTGATGCGGTCGATAAGTTGGCCGTAGATTTGGGTAAGAATTTTAAGCTTGAAGGCGATCGCTTTGACGCCCGCGAAGAGTTATCGCTCATCTTCGGTTCGTATATTGGGGCTCGCAATTTTGCAGAGATTGCTGCGCGTTTTAATGAACTTGGCGTGTGCTGGAGTAAATATCAGACGGTGCAAACAATGCTAGCTGAAGATCCAGATTGTTCGTTAGCTAACCCGATGTTTGCTCAGGTGCAGCAGCCGGGAATCGGAGCGGTTATGGCAGCTGGAGCGCCGTGGCAGTTTTCCGGATTTGAGCGTCAGGTAGCTCAGCCGGCTCCTTTGCTAGGTGCAAATACAGACGAAGTGCTCGCCGATATCGTCGGTTTGAGCTCATCCGAAATAGGTCGTTTGCATGATCAAGGTGTCGTCGCTGGTGCAGACAAAGTATAAAGCTCTCAACAGCTTTTGATGAAATGAATATCAGGGCGGGAAAGGGCGGGTTCGTTCAACTCAGAGCCTAGAAATATTAAAAACAAGGAGTAGCTGTGTGAGTGAAATAGATATTAATTACCTTCAAGAATGGGTGGGTAAACAAGAAACTGCAGAAGACGATATCAGTCTATTTCCAGCAAAGGCGCTTGCGGCAGCACTTGATCACGATGTTGAGCCGAAGAAAGGCGACGAGCTTCCAGTGTTTTGGGAGTGGATGTACTTTCTACCCACGCCCAAGGCAAGCGCAACAGGCCTGGATGGGCACCCATCTAAAGGCGGCTTTCTTCCTCCTGTTCCATTGCCTCGGCGCATGTGGGCCGCGGGCTCTGTTGATTGTCATAACCCGCTCATTATTGGGCAGGCAGCTACTCGTTTATCGACGATAGAGTCGGTAGAGCTCAAGCAGGGAAGTTCGGGTACTTTGGTGTTTGTGAATGTGCGTCATGATATCTCGCAGAATGGTCGTTTGTGCATATCTCAGGTGCAGAATATTGTTTATCGAGAAGCGCCTACTGAAGCTGCTGCGCTGCCTCCCGGTAAGCCCGCTTCTTTCGATGCAGAGTTCACTAAAAACATCAAAGTAGACCCAGTACTTTTGTTTCGCTATTCCGCACTAACCTACAATGGGCACCGTATTCACTATGATCGAGACTATGCTGTAGGCGAAGAGCTCTATCCAGCTCTCGTCGTGCACGGTCCTTTGCTCGTGACTTTGCTTTTGGATGCTGCACGCCAAAAACTGGGGAATCAGAGGATGAGTTCGTACCGTTTCCGAGCCATGCGCCCAACCTTTGATATCAATGCTTTTTCGGCGTCCGGAGCAGTGATAAACGATGGCTCTACACTAGAATTATGGTCATCCGACCATGAAGGTTTTACTTGCATGAGCATTCAAGCAACTTTAGAAAAGGCGTAAGTTATGTCAGTCAATGAAACTGCTGTATATCCCGGCTGGCGCTCGGCACTGTTCACTCCTGTACATATAGAAAAGTTTGTCGCAAAGGCCCACACTCGAGGTGCAGAGGCCTACATTCTCGACATGGAAGATAGTGTGCCCTTGCCTCAGAAAGAAGAAGCTAGAGCCTGTGTTGCCAAAGCGGCGCAGCAAGTTTCGGTAGAGGGTGCCGGTGTGTTGGTGCGCATAAATATCGAAGAAGATCTGCGCGATGCCGATCTAGACGCTTCCGTCATTGAAGGTGTTGATGCACTCGTTTTACCTAAGGTCGACTCCGCTGCGACGGTGCAAAGCATTGCTCGTAAAGTATCTGAATTGGAAGCGGCACGAGGTTTGACACCTGGCAAACTTGGCTTGATCGCGATGATCGAGTCGGTTGACGCATTAGGGAGAATGGACGAAATAGCTCAGTCATCTCCTCGCTTAGTTGCGATGACGCTTGGCTCAGAAGATTTTTCTGCAAGCACGGGCATGAAACCTACACCAAGAACCTTGGCTTTGCCGATGCAAATGTTGTGTTTTGCCTGTCGTCGAGCAAATATTTTGCCTCTAGGGTTTCCCGCTTCAATCGCCGACTACAGCGACATGGATGCTTTTCGTGATGCGATTGAACATGCAAAAGAATTAGGTTTGGTCGGCGCATTTTGTATTCACCCAAAGCAAGTGTCGATCTTAAATGAGGTGCTGCGCCCGACAGAGCAAGAACTGGTTGATGCAAAGGCGCTTTTAGAAGCCTTCGAGGCGGGTGTTGCCGAAGGAAAGGGCGCCATAGAGTACAAAGGTAAAATGATAGACTTGCCTGTTGTAGAGCGTGCGCGAGAGCTATTGCGAGTGAATACTGCTGATTAGCCTAATAAGGTATATAGCATGTCAGCTAAATTGAGGGGTTTCTGTGATTAGATTATTGCTGCCATTGGTCGTTATCTTGGCGATTTTTTGGTTTTTAAAAACGTATTCAAGCGCGGAAGCGCCATTGCGTCGAAAAATGCTCGCCCGATTGGCGTTTGGTTTAGTGTTCGCTTTTGTCTTGTTCTTGACTGTTACTGGGCGACTACACGTAATTGCTGCTGTGATTACTGGTTTGTTGCCGTTTGCAAAAAAAGCCTTGCCCTTCCTTAGGTATGTGCCGCTTTTGAAGCGCTTTGTGCAGAAGAAGTCGGACCAAGCGAGCAAGACCGAAGAAGCAATCAAAGCGACAGCGGGGGCGATGGATGAGTCTCAAGCTTTGAAAATATTAGGCTTGCAACAAGGCGCCACCAAGGACGAAATAGTTGATGCGCACCGCAAGTTAATGCAGAAGTGCCATCCTGACCGCGGCGGGAATGACTTCTTGGCTGCGCAGTTGAATCAAGCGAAAGACTTTTTGTTGGGCTAGCGGTACTAGCCTAACAGAATCAAAAACGCTTCAAAGCGCATGCGCTAGAAGGGCAGGTCACCTTGCTTTTTTGCGTCAATCACGCGCGTTACTTCCAGTTCCAATTCGCCATCGGCCACCATTGCTTGAACTTTCTGACCCGTATTGACCTTAGTTATGCTGTTTACCACAGCTTGGTCTTTGGTTCGCAAGATGCTGTAACCTCGATCTAAGGTGGCGAGAGGGCTCACCATGTTTAGGCTTTGTGCCGCAAGCGAAAGGCGGTGAGCTTTGTTCTTTAGAAGAGCGCTCTGCTGTTCTCTCAGTTGATTGAGGTAGTGCTCACACGCTTGGACGCGCTGTTCTAGCAGGTGTCGTGGATTAAATTGAGCGAGTTTAAGCTGTTCTGAATCAATAGAATGCTTGTGCTGTGAAAGCATGGCCTTCGCACTTTGTTTTAATTGACGGCTTAGCAATTGAGCTTTCTCAGCTTTGCGCGCCAGATTTTGACCAGGGTGTTGCAGGCGAGAGGTGCTTGAGTGTAAGAGTGTTTGAGCCTTCTCAATGCGATGCTCAAGCAGAAATCTTAGTCGTCTTAGGTGTCCGTCAATTTGCTGGCTTAACTCGAATTGATCGGGTGTTAGGAATTCCGCAGCCGCTGAGGGGGTTGGCGCACGCACATCAGCCACCATATCTGCGATGGATGTATCGACTTCATGCCCCACAGCGCTCACGATAGGAATCGTGCTTGCGAAAATAGCGCGAGCGACGACTTCTTCATTGAATGCCCATAAATCTTCTAATGAACCGCCTCCGCGGCCAACGATCAGTGCGTCTGCAATATTCAACTCATTCGCTTGTGCTATGGCTGCTGCGATCTCGCCCGCTGCTGTGTCGCCTTGCACTGTCACAGGGATGAGTAGAATTTCGGTGGCGGGAAAGCGGCGTTTGGCAACCGTTAAAATGTCGTGAATCACCGCGCCCGTCTTAGATGTAATGACGGCAATCTTTTTTGGCATTAGCGGTAGATGCTTTTTATGCCTAGATTCGAAAAGCCCTTCTTGGCTTAACTTCATTTTTAGTGCTTCGAAGGCGGCTTGTAACTGACCAAGGCCCGCCGGCTCCATTCCTTCTGCAATTAATTGGTAGTCGCCTCGACCTTCATAAAGACTTACTTTGCCTCGTACGATTATTTCGTCGCCTTCTTTAGGTATGAAGCGAAGTCGTTGATTTGAGCCTCGAAACATGGCGCAACGAATTTGAGAACGAGCGTCTTTTAAGGTGAAATACCAGTGACCAGAGCTAGGCCGAGACAGTCCTGAGATCTCACCGCTTACCCAGATCTGAGAATAGCTCACCTCAAGCATCCGTTTTACTTGGCGATTCAGCTCGCTTACAGAAAGAGCTGGTGGTTGCTGAGAGCCGCGAGGGGAGCCAGTGGGAGAGTCAAATTGCATTAAATTAAAGCCTAAAAATTCAGGAAATTGTTGAGCCAAGCGCTTATGTTTTTAGTTTGACCGATTGGTTATAAAAAAACCAATAAAATTAATGTTTTACAGTAGCCTAGCACTACTCATATAATAAACCGCTTTTCACGGCAAGGCTAAGGTAATTCCTTATGTTGCGGATCGCACAAGACGCACTAACATTTGATGACGTGTTGCTCATCCCCGGATATTCTGACGTACTTCCTAATGAAGTCTCGCTTAAAACGAGGCTTACCAAAAATATCAGCTTAAATGTACCGCTTATGTCTGCGGCTATGGATACTGTGACCGAGGCGGGCCTAGCAATTGCTATGGCGCAAGAAGGTGGCATTGGTATCGTGCACAAAAACATGACGGTAGAAGAACAAGCTGCAACGGTTAAAGCCGTTAAAAAGTTTGAAAGTGGTGTGGTGAAAGATCCTATCACTGTCAGCCCTCATAATACGGTACGCGAAGTTTTAGAAATCACCTCAGCAAACAAAATCTCTGGCTTGCCCGTTGTAGACGGGAAAGATTTAGTAGGTATTGTTACTGGTCGTGATATTCGTTTCGAAAGCCGCTTAGATACTTTGGTCTCTTCGATCATGACACCGAAAGAACGTTTGGTGACGGTCAATGAAGGCGCGACAAGTGAAGCTATTCAAGATCTTTTGCATAAGCACCGCATTGAGAAGGTTCTCGTTGTTAACGATCACTTTGAGCTTGTTGGTTTGGTGACGGTCAAAGATATCCAAAAATCTCAAGATTTCCCAAATGCGTGTAAAGACGAATTTGGCCAGCTACGCGTTGGCGCTGCTGTTGGTACTGGTGCGGGCACTGAGGAGCGGGTTGAAGCGCTTGTTAAAGCGGGTGTCGATGTGATCGTTGTCGACACAGCTCACGGCCACTCGCGCGGCGTTTTAGATCGTGTGCGCTGGGTTAAAGAAACGTACCCAGATGTTCAAGTGATTGGCGGAAATATCGCAACGGCGGACGCGGCTATAGCGCTGGCTGAAGCGGGTGCAGATGCTGTTAAGGTCGGTATCGGTCCAGGCTCAATTTGTACGACGCGTATTATTGCAGGTATTGGTGTTCCGCAGATCTCTGCGATTGCGAACGTTGCTACCGCGCTGAAAGAGCTAGGTGTTCCAGTGATTGCTGATGGTGGTATTCGTTTCTCTGGTGATATCGCGAAGGCGATCGCAGCTGGCGCAGATTGCATCATGATTGGTAGCTTGTTGGCAGGTACCGATGAGGCGCCTGGCGAGATCGAACTATTTCAAGGTCGAAGCTATAAAGCATATCGTGGCATGGGTTCGCTTGGTGCGATGGGCCAAACGCAAGGCTCAAGTGATCGATACTTTCAAGACATTAAGTCTGGTGTTGATAAACTGGTTCCTGAAGGTATCGAAGGCCGTGTGGCCTGTAAGGGGCCAATGAGCGCGATTATTCACCAGTTAATGGGTGGCCTGCGTTCAAGCATGGGTTATACAGGCAGTAAAGACATGGAAGAAATGCGCACTAAGCCTGAGTTTACGCGCATTACATCTGCTGGTATGAAAGAAAGTCACGTGCACGATGTGACGATTACGAAAGAAGCGCCAAATTACCGCGTAGGCTAATTTCGTTAGACCCACTATACTGTCAAAGCTCTTTAAGAGCGGGGAACCTTAATGGCTCCCCGTTTTTTATTTTATAAAGGTAGATTAAGAACTATGTCCGATTCGACTCAGCAAAATATTCACGCTCATCGTATTCTAATTTTAGATTTCGGTTCTCAGTACACGCAGCTCATTGCAAGGCGTGTTAGAGAGCTAGGCGTGTTTTGTGAGATTCGTGCCTTCGATATGGAAGAGCAAGAAATTCGAGAGTATGCACCCAAAGCTATTATTCTGGCCGGTGGTCCCGAGTCTGTGACAGGTGAAAACACCCCGCGTGCACCAGAATGTGTGTTTACCTTAGGTGTTCCCGTTCTAGGTATTTGCTACGGCATGCAAACAATGGCCGAGCAGTTGGGTGGTCGTGTTGAATCTTCTGACATTCGAGAGTTTGGTTATGCTCAGATTGAGGCTGTCGGCACAAGCGCTTTGTTTGAAGGTATACGCGATCACGTGGGCGACCATGGTGAGTCTTTGCTCGATGTTTGGATGAGCCATGGTGACAAGGTTGTTGAGATGCCTGAAGGCTTCGAGTTAATGGCTAAGACACCTTCATGCCCCGTTGCAGGGATGTGTGACAGTGCTCGAAACTTTTATGGGGTTCAGTTTCACCCTGAGGTGACGCATACGCTGCAAGGGTTGCGCGTCCTAGAGCATTTTGTGTTAAAGATTTCTAGCTGTGATGCTTTGTGGACACCGAGCAAAATTGTTGAAGACGCTATTGAAACTGTGCGTAAGCAAGTAGGTACCGATCATGTGTTGCTTGGTTTGAGCGGCGGTGTGGACTCTTCAGTTGTCGCTGCATTACTGCACAAAGCGATTGGTACTCAGCTTACCTGCGTATTTGTCGATAACGGCCTGCTTCGCCTCAACGAAGGCGATCAAGTGATGCACATGTTTGCAGAGAATATGGGCGTTAAGGTGATTCGCTCGGACTCTGCTGACTTGTTCCTCGGTCGCTTAGAAGGCGCGTCTGATCCAGAGCAAAAACGTAAAATTATTGGTAATAGCTTTATTGAAGTGTTTGATGAAGAAGCGTCTAAAATCGACAACGTTAAGTGGCTAGCTCAGGGCACTATTTATCCTGACGTGATTGAGTCGGCAGCGTCTAAAACGGGTAAGGCGCATGTGATTAAGTCGCACCACAATGTAGGTGGTTTACCTGAAGACATGAAGCTTAAGCTAGTCGAGCCCTTGCGTGAATTGTTTAAGGATGAAGTACGTAAGATTGGCCTAGAATTAGGTTTACCCTACGACATGGTCTACCGTCATCCGTTCCCAGGTCCAGGCTTAGGTGTGCGCATTTTGGGCGAAGTGAAAAAAGAATATGCTGACTTGCTACGCCAAGCAGACAATATCTTTATTCAAGAGCTGCATAATGCTGATCTTTACCATAAAACGAGTCAGGCTTTCGCTGTGTTCCTACCAGTGAAATCTGTTGGCGTAGTAGGCGATGCGCGCCGTTATGAATATGTGATTGCTTTGCGTGCCGTTGAAACCATCGATTTTATGACCGCACGCTGGGCGCACTTGCCCTATGATTTTCTTGAATTGGTATCCAACCGGATTATCAATGAAATATCAGGCGTTTCTCGCGTGACTTACGATGTATCGTCTAAGCCACCGGCAACGATTGAGTGGGAATAAAGCTCTTTTTCCTTACGATATTGATTTAAACCAAACCAGAGTGTGAGGCGGTTATGTCTTTAGAAGCTTACGTTCCGCTTTGGCTCTTTATTATCTTAATGGTGAGTACGCCTGGGCCTGCTAACTTGCTGATTATGTCAGCGGGTGCGCAGCGAGGATTCTGGCCGTGCATGCCTTTTAATGCTGGTTTGATTACGGGCAAACTCGCGTTAAATGTTCTGATGATTTTAGGTTTAGGCGCGCTCATTATTGCTTATCCTATGGCGGCAAAATTATTTGCCTACGTTAGCGCGTTGTATATGACATGGATTGCGCTAAAAGGCTGGAATGCGCATCAGTCCGGTGAACAGCGCATCTTAAAATTGCGGTTCCGCGATGGAGTGCCAGTTCACCCTCTTAGTCCAAAAGCTTGGTTAATGTCTTCTCTTGCGGTGACTCAGTTTGGTAGTCAGTTTTCTGGTATCGCTGAGCAGTTGCTGGTGATTCCTATT